>JAJTHJ010000047.1 GCA_021298875.1 Burkholderiales bacterium
ACCTACGCCGCGGGCAAGATTCCGGGCGGCTTCTTCAAGCGCGAAGGGCGGCCCTCCGAGAAGGAAACCCTGACCAGCCGCCTGATAGACCGGCCGATCCGCCCGCTGTTTCCGGACGGATTCTTCAACGAAGTGCAGGTCGTGATCCACGTGCTCTCCGTGAACCCGGAGATCGACCCCGACATCCCGGCGATGATCGGCGCCTCGGCCGCGCTGTCGATCTCCGGCATCCCGTTCAAGGGCCCGATCGGCGCCTGCCGCGTCGGCTATCTGGACGGCCAGTACATGCTGAACCCGACCATCACGCAGTTGAAGACCTCGCGCCTCGATCTGGTGGTCGCCGGCACCGAGCGTGCGGTGCTGATGGTCGAATCCGAAGCCGACCAGTTGCCCGAAGACGTGATGCTGGGCGCCGTGGTCTACGGCCACCAGCAGATGCAAACCGCGATCGACGCGATCCACGGCATGGTGCGCGATGCCGGCAAGCCGGCGTGGAACTGGCAGCCGCCGGCGCGCGACGAAGCGCTGCTCGCCAAGATCAAGGCAACCGCCGAAGCCGACCTGCGCGCTGCCTACCAGGTGCGCAGCAAGCGCGCACGCACCGAGCAGATCAATGCGATCTACGCCAACCTGTGGGCCAAGCTCGCGGCGGATGCGGCGCTCGCCGGCACGCCCAAGCCCGACGACAATGCGGTGGACGCGATCATGTTCGATCTGCAAGCGCGCATCGTGCGCGACCAGATTCTGGACGGCGAGCCGCGCATCGACGGGCGCGACACGCGCACTGTCCGGCCGATCGAGATTCGCTTGGGCGTGCTGCCGCGCACGCACGGCTCGGCGCTCTTCACCCGTGGCGAGACGCAAGCGCTGGTCACCGCCACGCTCGGCACCAAGCAGGACGAGCAGATCATCGACGCGCTGCTGGGCGAGTACCGCGACCGCTTCATGATGCACTACAACATGCCGCCCTTTGCGACCGGTGAGACCGGCCGTGTGGGCGCGCCCAAGCGCCGCGAGATCGGCCATGGGCGCCTGGCCAAGCGCGCGCTGCTGGCCGTGTTGCCCAAGCCCGAGGACTTTCAGTATTCGATGCGCGTGGTCTCCGAGATTACGGAGAGCAACGGCTCCTCGTCGATGGCTTCGGTCTGCGGCGGCTGCCTGGCGCTGATGGATGCCGGCGTGCCGCTCAAGGCGCACGTGGCCGGTGTGGCGATGGGCCTGATCAAGGAAGGCAACAAGTTCGCCGTGCTGACCGATATCCTCGGCGACGAAGATCACCTGGGCGACATGGACTTCAAGGTCGCGGGCACCGCCACCGGCGTGACCGCGCTGCAGATGGACATCAAGATCGAGGGCATCACCAAGGAAATCATGCAGGTCGCGCTCGCGCAGGCGCGCGAAGGGCGGATGCACATCCTGGAGAAGATGCAGGGCTCGATGTCCACACCGCGCGGCGAGTTGTCCGCGTTCGCGCCGCGGCTGACCAAGATGAAGATCAACCCTGAGAAGATTCGGGATGTGATCGGCAAGGGCGGCGCGGTGATCCGCGCGCTCACCGAAGAGACCGGCACGCAGATCGACATCGAGGACGACGGCACCATCATCATCGCCAGCGTCGATCTGGAAAAGGCGCGCGAAGCCGAGCGCCGCATCCGCGAACTGACCGCCGAGGTGGAAGTGGGCAAGATCTACGACGGCACGGTGCTGCGGCTGCTGGACTTTGGCGCGATCGTGCAACTGCTCCCGGGCAAGGACGGCTTGCTGCACATCTCCCAGATCGCCAACGAGCGCGTCAATCAGGTGTCCGATTACCTGAAGGAAGGCCAGGCCGTGAAGGTCAAGGTGATCGAGGCTGACGAGAAAGGCCGCGTGCGCCTGTCGATGAAGGCGGCGATGGCTGAACTCGCCGGCGGGGCGGCGGGGTAGTAAGTCTCCGCCGCGTTGCGACGGTTGCCGCTCTCTGTGGCGGCCTTCCCTCACCCGGCCGCTCCGCGGCCACCCTCTCCCGGTGGGAGAGGGTTGAGGCAAGCCCCTCTCCCTCCGGGAGAGGGGTTGGGGTGAGGGAAGACCGTCGTTGTCGCTCGGCCGCTCACTACGAGACGGGTTTCATGCGTGCCATAGAGATTGCCCAACCTGGCGGGCCGGAAGTTTTGCGGCCCTGCGAACGCCCGCGCCCGGTGCCCGGCGCGGGCGAGGTTTTGATTCGCGTGGCGGCGGCAGGTGTCAACCGGCCGGATGTGCTTCAGCGCAAGGGCGCCTATGCGCCGCCGCCGGGGGCGTCCGATCTGCCGGGGCTGGAAGTTGCCGGCACCCTCGAAGGCGGCGGCCTTGAAGGCAGCGGCTTCTCGGCGGGCGATGCGGTGTGCGCATTGGTCGCCGGGGGCGGCTATGCCGAATACTGCGTGGCCCCGGTCGGGCAAGTGCTGCCGGTGCCCAAGGGTCTGAGCTTGGTCGAAGCCGCCGGTCTGCCAGAGACCTACTTCACCGTCTGGAGCAACGTGTTCGACCGTGCGCGGCTCGCGCCGGGCGAGACGCTGTTGGTGCAGGGCGGCGCTAGCGGAATCGGTGTGTCGGCGGTGCAGTTGGCCGCAGCGCTCGGCCACACGGTCTACGCGACGGCGGGCAGCGACGACAAGTGCCGCGCCGTGGAAGCGCTCGGTGCCAAGCGCGCGATCAACTACCGCAGCGAAGACTTCGTCGCGGTCGTCAAGCATGAGACCGGCGGCCGCGGCGTGGACGTGATCCTCGACATGGTGGCCGGCGACTACATCGCGCGCGAGCTGGAGTGTCTGGCCGATGATGGGCGGCTCGCCATCATTGCCACCCAGCGTGGCGGTGCCGCGCAGATCGATGCCGGCGCGGTGCTGCGCCGGCGGCTGACGATCACCGGTTCGACGCTGCGCCCGCGCCCGGTGGCTTTCAAGTCCGCCATTGCGCGCCGCCTGCGCGCGGTGGTGTGGCCGCAGCTCGAAGCCGGCAGGATCAAGCCGGTCGTGCATGCCACCTTCCCGCTGGCGCAGGCCGCCGCCGCGCATGCGCGGATGGAGTCGGGCGCGCACGTCGGTAAGATCGTGCTTGAAGTCCTTTGAAAGAGACCGATGCGCCGCAAACTGGTCGCCGCCAACTGGAAGATGAACGGCTCGTTCGCCGCCAACGCGGCCTGGGCCGTGCCGTTCCGCGCACCGGCCGGCTGCGATGTGGTGGTCTGCCCGCCCTTTGTTTACTTGGGGCAGATGGCCGGTCTGCTCGGCGGCAGCGCGGTCGAACTGGGCGCGCAGAACCTGTCGTCAGAAAAGCTTGGTGCGTTTACCGGCGAAGTCGCCGGCGAGATGCTGCTCGACTGCGGCGTGCGCTGGGTGATCGTCGGCCACTCCGAGCGGCGTGCGCTCTATGGCGAGACCGATACGGTGGTCGCCGCCAAGACCGCCCGCGCGCTGGCACTCGGCCTGCGGCCGATTGTCTGCGTCGGCGAGACGCTTGAAGAGCGCGAGGCCGGGCGCGCCTTGGCGGTCGTGCAGCGGCAAATTGCCGCCGTGTTGGCACAGGCGAGCGTGGCGCAACTGGCGGGCGGCGCGCTGGCCTACGAGCCGGTGTGGGCGATCGGCACCGGCCGCACCGCCACCCCGCAGCAGGCGCAGGAGGTGCATGCGGCGATTCGCGTGCAACTGGCCGCGGCCGACGCCGCCGCGGCGGTCACGGTGCGCATCCTGTACGGCGGTAGCGTCAAGCCGTCCAACGCGCAGGAACTCTTTACCCAGCCCGACATCGACGGCGGGCTGATCGGCGGCGCCTCGCTGGTGGCGGCCGACTTTGCGGCGATCTGTGTCGCCGCGTGCTGATTTCAAATCGAAGGGAAACGTAACGATGGCTTGGCTCAACACATTGCTGCTGGTCGTGCTGGTGATCAGCTCGATTGCGCTGATCGTGCTCGTGCTGCTTCAGCACGGCAAGGGCGCGGACATGGGTGCCGCCTTCGGCGGCGGTGCGTCGGGCAGCTTGTTCGGCGCGAGCGGCTCGGCCAACTTCTTGTCGCGCTCGACCGCGGCAGCGGCCACGCTGTTCTTCGCCTCCACGCTCGGTTTGGCGCTGCTCGCCACCCACGGCCGCTTGCCCAAGAGCGAACCGACCGGCATCATGGGCACGATGCAGCAACCTGCCGCGCCCGCCAAGGATGCCGTGCCGATTCCCTCCGCGCCGGCCCCTGCAATGGCTCCGCCCGCGGCGCCGCCCGCACCCGAGAGTAAGGCAGGGGAGATTCCGGCCAAATAGGCGCTGCTCCGGGTCGCCGGGCGACCCGGTCGGCGGGTCTTCTCAAGTAGAATCTTGTTGCTTAACGAGGTGCTGTGCGCAAGCGCGGCACCTTCTCCTTGCCCACGTGGTGGAATTGGTAGACACACCATCTTGAGGGGGTGGCGGCGCAAGCCGTGAGCGTTCGAGTCGCTCCGTGGGCACCAGCAGAATCGTCGTCACATCCGCGTTCGGTCGAGCCCGCTGCAGCTACCTCCATGAACCTCGACGGCTACCTTCCGGTTCTGTTGTTCATTTTGGTCGGCGCGGCCATCGGCGTGGTGCCGATGGCGCTTGGTTGGCTGCTTGGCCCCAAGCGGCCCGACCCGGAAAAGCTTTCCCCCTACGAGTGCGGCTTCGAGGCCTTCGAAGACGCGCGGATGAAGTTCGACGTGCGCTACTACCTGGTGGCGATTCTCTTCATCCTGTTCGACCTGGAAATCGCCTTTCTCTTCCCCTGGGCCGCGGTGCTGGGCGACCTGCCGGCCTGGGGCGCCGGCTTCTGGTCGGCGATGATCTTTCTCGCGATTCTGACCGTGGGCTTCGTCTACGAGTGGAAGCGCGGCGCGCTCGATTGGGAGTAGGCCGATGCCCCTGGACACCCCTGTCGCCGGCGAAGGCTTCCTCGTCACGAGCGTGGACAAGCTCGTCAACTGGAGCAAGACCGGCTCGATGTGGCCGATGACCTTTGGTCTGGCCTGCTGCGCGGTCGAGATGATCCACGCCGGTGCCTCGCGCTACGACCTCGACCGCTTTGGCGTGATGTTTCGCCCGAGCCCGCGCCAGAGCGACGTGATGATCGTCGCCGGCACACTGTGCAACAAGATGGCGCCGGCGCTGCGCAAGGTCTACGACCAGATGGCCGAGCCACGCTGGGTGATCAGCATGGGGTCCTGCGCCAACGGCGGCGGCTATTACCACTACAGCTACTCGGTGGTGCGCGGCTGCGACCGCATCGTGCCGGTGGATGTCTACGTGCCCGGCTGCCCGCCGACCGCCGAGGCGCTGATCTACGGGATCATCCAGTTGCAGAACAAGATCCGCCGCACCAACACGATTGCGCGGTGACGGATGAGCCGAGCCGAATCCCTGGCCGAAACGCTGCGCACCGTGCTGGGCGACGCAGCCGAGCTCGCGGTCGCGCGCGGCGAAGTCACGCTGATCGTGCGTGCTGCCGACCACCTGCGCGTGGCTCAGACCCTGCGCGACGATCCGCGCCTGCGCTTCGAACAGTTGATCGACCTGTGCGGCATGGATTACTCAGGCTACGGCGAGGGCGCTTGGCAAGGCGCGCGCTTTGCCGTGGTGACGCATCTGCTCTCGATCACGCACAACCAGCGGCTGCGCATGCGTACGTTTTGCCCGGACGACGAGTTGCCGCTCGTGCCGTCGGTGGTCGGGGTCTGGAGCGCGGCCAACTGGTACGAGCGCGAGGCCTTCGATCTGTACGGGATCGTGTTTGAAGGGCATAGCGACTTGCGCCGTATTCTGACGGACTACGGGTTCATCGGCCATCCATTCCGTAAAGACTTCCCCACCACAGGCCATGTCGAGATGCGCTTTGACGCAGAGCAGGGCCGGGTGGTGTATCAGCCGGTCAGCATCGAAACCCGCGAGATCACTCCGCGCATCATTCGCGAAGACAAATATGGAGGCCTGCAATAAGCAGGCTCATGCATGGCTGAAATCAAGAATTACACATTGAACTTCGGGCCCCAGCACCCAGCAGCGCACGGGGTGTTGCGTCTTGTGCTGGAACTTGACGGTGAAGTTAT
>JAJTHJ010000111.1 GCA_021298875.1 Burkholderiales bacterium
CCAGATGAAGACCGGCCGGGACGTGGTCATTGGCGCCATGCTGGGCGCCGACGAGTTCGGCTTCGCCACCGCGCCGCTGGTGGTCGAGGGCTGCATCATGATGCGTAAGTGCCATCTGAACACCTGCCCGGTGGGGGTGGCCACGCAGGACCCGGTGCTGCGCCGCAAGTTCAAGGGCCAGCCGGAGCACGTGGTCAACTACTTCTTCTTCGTCGCCGAAGAGGTGCGCGAGATCATGGCGCAACTGGGCATTCGCAAGCTGGACGAGCTGATCGGCCGCACCGATTTGCTCGACATGAAGCGTGGCATCGAACACTGGAAGGCGCGCGGGCTGGATTTCTCGCGCATCTTCTACATGCCGCCGATGCCGGCGGACGTACCGCGCTTGAAGTGCGAGGAGCAGGATCACGGTTTGTCGCGCGCGCTCGACCACAAGTTGATCGCGCAGGCGATGCCGGCGCTCGAACGCGGCGAGCGGGTCAGCTTCATCACGCCGATCCGCAACGTCAACCGCACGGTGGGTGCGCTGCTGTCCTCCGAAGTCGCGCGCCGCTACGGCCACGCCGGGCTGCCGGACGACACCATCCACATCCAGCTAAACGGCACCGCCGGCCAGAGCTTCGGCGCCTTCCTCGCGCAGGGCATCACGCTCGATCTCGTGGGCGACGCCAACGACTACACCGGCAAGGGCTTGTCGGGCGGACGCGTGATCGTGCGCTGCCCCAACGACTTCCGCGGCTCGGGCGCCGAGAACATCATCGTCGGCAACACCGTGCTTTATGGCGCGATCGCCGGCGAAGCCTTTTTCAACGGCGTGGCGGGCGAGCGCTTTGCGGTGCGGCTGTCGGGCGCCACCGCGGTCGTCGAAGGCACGGGCGATCACGGCTGCGATTACATGACCAAGGGTACGGTGGTTGTGCTGGGTCAGACCGGCCGCAATTTTGCCGCCGGCATGAGCGGCGGCATCGCCTACGTGTTCGATGAGCACGGTGACTTCGCCAGGAAGTGCAACACCGCAATGGTCGCGCTGGAGCCGCTGTTGCCCGCACAGGAGCAGCAGGAAAAAGTGGACGAGGCGATCTGGCACCTCGGCGAGACAGATGAACTGATCGTCCGCAACCTCGTGGAGCAGCACTTCCGCCACACCGGGAGTCTGCGCGCGCGGATGATCCTCGACCACTGGCCCGCCATGCGCGGCAAGTTCGTCAAGGTGTTCCCGCACGAATACAAGCGGGCGTTGAAGCAGTTGCACGAGGCGCAGAGCAAGGCCGAGCCGCAGAAGCTGGCAGCCTGAGGAAAGAGACGATGGGCAAGATCACCGGATTCATGGAATACCAGCGGCTCGAAGAAGCCGCCGAGGCCGCTGCGTCGCGCAAGCAGCACTGGCGCGAGTTCGTCATGCACCTGACCGACGAGCAGGCCAAGGTGCAGGGCGCGCGCTGCATGGACTGCGGCATCCCGTTTTGCAACAACGGCTGCCCGGTCAATAACATCATCCCGGACTTCAACGACCTCGTGTACCGGCAGGACTGGCGCGCCGCGCTCGAGGTGCTGCACTCGACCAACAACTTCCCGGAGTTCACCGGCCGCGTCTGCCCCGCGCCCTGCGAGGCCGCCTGCACGCTGAACATCAACGAAGCGCCGGTCGGCATCAAGTCGATCGAGCACGCGATCATCGACAAGGGCTGGGCCGAAGGTTGGGTGGTGCCGCAGCCGGCGGCGGCCAAGACCGGCAAGAAGGTGGCGGTGATCGGCAGCGGCCCGGCGGGGCTCGCCTGCGCGCAGCAACTCGCGCGGGTCGGGCACGAAGTGACCGTGTTCGAGAAGAACGACCGCGTCGGGGGCCTGCTGCGCTATGGTATCCCCGACTTCAAGATGGAAAAGTCGCACATCGACCGCCGCGTGGCGCAGATGCGCGACGAAGGGGTGCAGTTCCGCACCGGCGTGCTGGTCGCCAAGGGCCAGATCGATGGCGGGGTGACCAACTGGGCCAAAGAGAAGCTCGATCCCGAGCAGGTGTTGAAGGACTTCGACGCCGTGGTGCTGGCCGGTGGTGCCGAGCAGCCGCGCGACCTGCCGGTGCCGGGGCGCGAGTTGAAGGGCATCCACTTCGCGATGGAGTTCCTGCCGCCGCAGAACAAGGTGGTGGCCGGCGACGAGGTCCGCGATCAGATTCTTGCCACCGGCAAGCACGTGGTGGTGATCGGCGGTGGCGACACCGGCTCCGACTGCGTGGGCACCAGCAATCGCCACGGCGCGGCGAGCGTCACCCAGTTCGAACTGCTGCCGCAGCCACCGGTGCAGGAGAACAAGGAACTGACCTGGCCCTACTGGCCGATCAAGCTGCGCACCTCCAGCAGCCACGAAGAAGGTGCTGCGCGCGACTGGTCGGTGACCACCAAGCGCTTCAACGGCGACGGCAAGGGAAACGTCAAGTCGCTGACCGCCGCGCGCGTGGAGTGGAAGAAAGACCCGCAAACCGGCCAGACCAAGATGGTTGAGGTCGAAGGCTCCGAGTTCGAACTGGCGGCTGATCTGGTGCTCTTTGCGATGGGTTTCGTCGCGCCGGTGGCGAGCGTGCTGGAAGGCTTTGGCGTCGACCGTGATCCGCGCGGCAACGCGCGCGCAGTCACTCAAGGTGCGGGCAGCTACAAGACCAACGTGGACAAGGTGTTCGCCGCCGGCGACATGCGGCGCGGGCAGTCGCTGGTGGTGTGGGCAATCCGTGAGGGTCGCCAGTGTGCGCGGGCCGTGGACGAGACCCTGATGGGTACATCCACGCTGCCGCGGTAAGCGCCAATGCACACCCGCGCCGCTCTTGCCGCTTTGCTGCTGCTGGCAGCCACCGCCGCCGGCGCGCAGTCGCGCTCCGCGCCCAACCGCTTTGCCGAACTGGACCGCGCCTGCGAGGACGCGCGCCTCGTCAAGCTAACGCCACTGCGTCAGCAGAAGACCGATGAGTGCGTGAAGACCACGCGCAAGACCCGCGCGCAGTGCGAAGCCGACTTTGCCGACTGGGGCAACACCCGCGGCCTCGCCGGCGGCGGCGCGCGCGCGGGCCTGTTCTACGACCTGCCGGAGTGCAAGGCCGCGGCCGAGGCGCGGCGGCAGGCGACCGGGCGCTGAGCTTCAGAGCGGCGCATCCGGCAACTGCGGCCGGTCGCGCTCCTTGCTGACCAAACACAGAAAACCCAGCGCGCTGTCCGCGGCGGCGTGGAACTGGTGCCAGGTCATCGGATCGACCGTCACCAGATCGTGTTCGGCAATCGCGTGCGTTGCATCGCCGATGCGCACCGTGCCGCGCCCGCGCAGGATCAGCACCGCATGCGTGTGCTGGTGGCGCTCCAGCGTCGAGTAGCCGCCGGGCGCGACCTCAAAGTAACGTAGCTCGCAGGCCTGATCCGGCTGCGCGAACAGTACCTGCCGCGTGATGTCGCGGAACGGCGCGCTGCCTTCGTCCTTGTAGCGCAGGCGCTCGACCTCATCCCAGCGGAAGTCGCCGGCGGCGTCGGGAACAAAGCGGCGGATTGCGCTCATGCGGTTTCGGCTGCGGCCGCGGCAACGGCGGTGACGAACTCCCGCATGCGCTCGGCCACGCGCTCGCGCGCGATGAGCAGCGCGCCGCCGATCAGCAGCATGCAGTCGGTGCCGTAGTCGGCGACGAGTTCCGGTACGCGCTCGACACTCATGCCGCCGGCGGGCGTGGGCAACGCAGCGCGCAGGCCCTGCCAAGGCGCGCGTAACGCAGCGGCGAGCGCGTGGCAGGTGGCCGGGCTGTAGCTGAAGCGCCCGCCGTGGTTGGGGAAGATCACCGCGTCCGCCCCGCACAGGCGGAAGAGGTTGCCCAGCAGCGCGGGCGGCGCCATCTGCGCGCCGGCCAGCGCCGGGTGGGCCAGAAAGGCGACGCCCGGATGGTCGCGCACCAGCGCATGGAAGGTCGCCATCCCGCAGACCATCGGCGCGATTAACACCATCTGCACGCCGTTCTCGGCAGCGAGGGCGAGCTGCTCGCGCATCCGGCCCTCCGGCCCCGACAGGCTCGGCGCGTAGATCGTGCGCCCGCCGTCGCTGCGCGCGGCGTTGGCCTCGGCCACCGCCGCGGCGCAGGCGGCCAGGCGTGCGGCAAACGGCGCGCTCGCCTGGTCGGCCCAACCATGGTCGTCCTTGATGATGTCGAGCCCGGCGCGGGCAAAGGTGCCGGCGAGGGCCGCCATCTGTGCGGCGGTGGAGCCGATGGGTTTGAGCGCCGTGCAGGTGAGCGGCCGGCCGTGCACGCCGGTCAACCGGCGCAAGCCGTCGATGCCGTGGCGCGGCCCGCCGAAGTGCTGCGCCAGCGCGGGCGGCACATCGACATCGAGCAACTCCACGTCCGGCAGCAGCGAGCTGTTGCCGAACAGCATGTTCATCAACTGGCCCGCGTCCTGGCCCACTGTCTCGGCGGCCAGCGCCACCCGCGCCAAGGTGCTTCCGTCGGGTTGCAGCTGAAGGTCGAGCACTTGTCCAACGACCTCGGCGCGCACGCGCGCATCGGTCACCGCCTCCAGCGGCAACTCCACGCTTTGTTCGAGCGCCAGCGCCTGCGCGCGGCGCGCGGCGTCGTGCTCGCCGGTCCGCAACCGGTACGTCGCTATGATGCGGGTGCCTTCCATCCGGCAAATTCTACGGAGCGCGCTCCTCGCGCGCCCATCACCTCACATCACCGGGAGAACCCCATGAGATTGCTGTTCGGTCTGCTCGTCGCGGCGCTGGCGCTGCCGGCGGCGGCGCAGGCGCCTGCGGGCACGATGAAGAAAATCGCCGACACCAAGTCGATCACCCTTGGCTTCCGCGCCGATGCGGCGCCCTTTGCGTTTCGCGGAGCCGACGGGCAGCCGGCCGGCTATTCGGTCGATCTGTGCAAGCAGGTGGTCGCCAGCCTCGGCCGCGCGGTCGGCGGCGACTTGAAGGTCAACTGGGTGCCGGTCGGTGCCGCCGACCGCTTTGCCAAGGTCGAGCGCGGCGAGATCGATCTGGAGTGCGGCATCAGCACGGTCACGCTCGGCCGTCAGCAGCAGGTGGACTTTTCCAACCTGATCTTCGTCGACGGCGGCGCGGTGCTGATGCGCGCCGAAGACGGCGCCAACCGCCGCATCGCCGACCTCGGCGGCAAGTCGATCGGCGTGATGCCCAACACCACCACCGACACCGCGCTGCGCGCCGCGCTCAAGGCGCGCGGCGTCGATGCGAAAGTGGTGGCGGTCAGGGACGAGCAGGACGGCATGGCCGCGCTGCGCGACAAAAAGATCGACGGCTTTGCCGCCGACCGCATCGTGCTCGTGGGTTTGGTGCTGCGCGCGCCGGTGGGAGGCACGTTTGCCCTGAGCGGCGACGACTTCTCCTTCGAGCCCTACGCGCTGACGATGCGGCGCGGGGAACCGGACTTTCGCCTCGCGGTCAATCGGGCACTGGCCGAGACCTATCGTGGCCCGGCGCTGGGCCAGATTTACGAGCGCTGGTTTGGCGCGGTCGGCGCCCCCGGCCCGTTGCTGGTGGCCATGTATTACCTGAACGCCTTTGCCGAGTGACGAATTGGGAGCAACGACGATGAGCAGAACCCTGAACTGGATCGTGGCCGTGCTGTCGGCCTTTGTGCTGGCGGCCTGCGCCACGCCACAGCCGACCTTTGTCGGCAACGGCACGGTGGTGTCGATCAGCGAGAGCAAGGAATCGAGCCAGACCGCGAATGCGGTCGGCGCCGTCGGTGGCGCGTTGCTGGGTGGCTTGCTTGGAAGCCAGATCGGCGGCGGCACCGGGCAGACGATCGCCACCGGTGTGGGCGCCGTCGGCGGCGCGATGGCCGGCAAGGCCGTGGCGGGCAACGTCGCGGCCGAGTCGGTCTGGCGCGTGGTGGTGCGCTTCGAAGACGGCATCGACCGCACGATCACCACGTCGCAACGGCCGAACTTCCGCGCCGGCGACCGGGTGCGTGTGTCCGGCGACCAGATCACCAAGCTGTAGTTCGTTAGCAAGCGCGGCTGCGGCCGGCCATCGACCGCATGCCGCGCATCTTCGAGTACCCCGTCGCGGTCGGCCCCGAGTCGATCGACATCCTCGGCCACGCCAACAACCGCGAATACCTGCGCTGGATGGAGGAGGCGGCCATCGCCCACTCCACCGCGCGCGGCTGGCCGATGGAGCGCTATGTGGGGCTCGGGCAGGCCTGGGTCGCCGCCACGCATTTCCTCGAATACCTGCGGCCCGCGGTGGCAGGTGATGCGCTGACCGTCTTCACCTGGATCGCCGAACTGGGTATGCGCGACTGCCGCCGCCGCTACGCGGTGCGGCGCGACCGCAAGTGGCTCGCTCGCGGCGAGACGCGCTGGGCGTACATCGATCTGGCCACGGGCCGCGCGATCGACATTACATCCGAGGTCGCGATGAGCTTCGAGCCGGTCGCCGACGGCGATCCTGCGCTCGCGGCGCTCGGCCTAGCGCGCTGGTGGTGAACCCGCAGCCCGCCGCCACGCCGCCGGCGAGGTGCCGTACCAGCGGCGAAAGGCTCGCGTAAACGAGGCCTGCTCGGCGTAGCCCAGGCGCTCGGCCACACGTACCAGGGGCAACGCGCCGGCGCGCAGCAGGCGGGCGGCTTCCTCACGCCGAAAGTCCTCGACCACGGCGCCATAGCTGCGGCCGACCGCAGCGAGCCGGCGTTGCAGCGTGCGTTCGGACAAGCCCAGCAGCCGGGCCAGGCGACCCGCGGAAGCGTCGCCATCGACCAGCGCATCGCGCAGGCGCGAGCGCAACGCCAATTCGAGATCGTCGGCCGGGTTGTCGGCCACCGCCATGCCGGCGACGATCTTGCGCAAGGTCGCGTGCAGCATCGGATCGGACTTGATTAATGGCTGATCCATCAGGTCCGCAGCGTAAGCGAGCGCAAACACCGGCTGCGCAAAGGTCGGCTGCACCCCGTAGAGCCGGGTGCGTACCGACTCGTCGTCGCTGGCTTCCACCGCGAGCGTCACGGCCACCGGCACGGCGCGCCCGTCGGTCAGATAGCGCATGCGCTGAGCAATCACCGCCAGCGTGTACTCGCCGCCGATGGCCGCGCCCGGCTCGGGGGCGCGCACAGCGACCCAGACGCGGTCGTCGCCGCTGTCGGCAATCTCCAACTGCTCGCCGAAAGACACCAGCGACAGATGCAGCCGCGCCGTTTCCAGCGCGCCACGCAGCGTTTGCGCGCTGCCGGCCAGGTAATCGAGCACGCCAAAGCTGCCGAAGGGCAAACCCATCGCCACCGCCGACACGATGCCGGCCTTGCCGTAGGCCCGCCCCGCAGCCTGCCAGAAGGCGAGATAAAGGCTGAACGGCACTTCGCCCTCTGGCTGCCGCGGCAGGTCGGGCAGAGCACGGTAGAGCGCCGTCAGGTCGATGCCCAGCGACTCCGCGCTGCGCAGGTTGTTGTAGAGCGTCGCCGCAGGCACGAGCGGGTCGGGTTTTGGCGGCATTGGCGCAGATCGCAAAGAAATTGGCGTACGCAGGCAAGCCCTGGACGAGGGCGCTCAGTACGCTGCTCTCACCCGTCGCGCCTGCGCGAGAAAGGATGCCACATGAACCGCCGCCGATTCCTGACCGTCATTGCCGCCTCCGGCAGCGGTCTGCTGCTGTCCGCCTGCGACGACATCCCGGCAAGCGCCGTAGCGCCGTGGCAAGGCCCGCCGGTCGATGAGCGCGACATCCGCGTGCGCGCTCTCGCTTGGGCCTTGCTGGCGCCCAATCCGCATAACTTGCAGCCGTGGCTGGCCGACGTGCGGGTGGCCGACACCATCACCCTGTCGCTCGATCCGCAGTGGAGCTTGCCGGGCACCGATCCCTACGGACGCCAGATCCTGATCGGCTGCGGCGGGTTTGTCGAATTGCTGCGGATGGCGGCGGCGCAGGAGGGCTACGCGGCGCAGATCGCGTGGTTCCCCGAGGGCGTGTTCGGCGAGCGGCTCGATACCCGGCCGTTCGCGCGCATCACGCTGGTACGCGCGCCGTCGGTGCCGCCCGACCCGCTGTTTGCCTACGTGCGCAAGCGGCGCACCAACCGCGCGCCGTACGAGGCGCGTGCCGTCGACGCCGCTGCGCAGCGGCGAATCACCGTGGCGATCGACACGCCCGGCGTGCGTACGACCTTCAGCGCGGACGCGGCGCAGACGCAGCGCATCTCTGCGCTTGCGGCCGACGGTTACCGGGTCGAATGGGATACCCCGTCCGCGTTTGCCGACAGCGCGCGGGTGATTCGTCTCGGCGCCGATGCCATCGCTGCCGAGCCATCGGGTATCGCCATGCACGGCACCGCCATCTGGTGGGGCCTGCGCTTCGGCATGGTCGGCCCCGAGGATGTAGCCGACAGCCGCTCCAGCGGCGCCCAGCAGGGGCTCGCGCGCGTGATCGCCGCCGTGGAAGCAACCCCGCTGTGGGTTTGGCAGACGACCGCGGACGACAGTCGCGCCGCGCAGATCGCCGCCGGCCGCGCCTACCGGCGGCTGGACCTGGCCGCCGCTGCCGCGGGCGTGGCGATCCACCCCAATTCGCAGACCTTGCAGGAGTTCCCCGAAATGCAGCCGCTATACGCCGAGATGCATCGGGCGCTCGGCGTATCCCCGCCGCAGCGCGTGCAAATGCTGGCGCGGCTCGGCTACGCGCCGCCGGCCGGCCCGGCGCCGCGGCGGCCGGTACAGAAGCTGCTGCGCAGCTGAGGCTGGACAGGTGGGGCGGGTGCAGTGCTACGCCGTGCGAGAATCGGCCGGAGTTCTCCCGGTCGGCCGGCGCTGCCGACCCGCCTCATGCCAGGTTCGAGAACTGTCTCTACCCGCACCCGTGACCGACGACACCCTGATCGCTGCCGAGCGCGTCACCTTCGGCTACGACGCCAGCCGCACGATCCTCAACGACGTGTCGGTGCGTTTCGCCCGTCACAAGGTCACGGCGATCATGGGCGGCTCCGGCTGCGGCAAGACCACGCTGCTGCGGCTGATCGGCGGCGTGTACCGCCCCAGCACGGGCCGCGTGACCTTCGACGGCGAGGAGATCGACGCGCGCGACCGCGCGCAGGTGTTCCGCCTGCGGCGGCGGCTGGGCATGCTGTTTCAGTTCGGTGCGCTGTTTACCGATTTGACCGTATTCGAGAACGTGGCCTTCCCCTTGCGCGAGCACACGGCACTGCCCGAGTCGATGATCCGCGACATCGTGCTGATGAAGCTCGACGCGGTCGGCCTGCGCGGTGCGGCGCGGCTGCGGATTTCCGAAGTCTCCGGCGGTATGGCGCGGCGGATTGCGCTGGCACGCGCGATTGCGCTGGACCCGGAACTGATCATGTACGACGAGCCGTTTGCCGGGCTGGATCCGATCAGCATGGGGGTGACCGCCAATCTGATCCGCAAACTGAACGACGCCACCGGCGCCACCTCGCTGATCGTCTCGCACGACGTGCAGGAGTGCTTCATGATTTGCGACTACGCGTACCTGCTGTCCTCGCAAGGGCGCGTGGTCGCGCACGGCACACCGGCCGAGCTGCGTGCCTCGACCGACGCGGAGGTGCGGCAGTTCGTCGATGGCACGGCCGACGGGCCGGTGCGCTTCCACTACCCGGCGCCGCCGGCGGCGGTGGACTTCGGGTTGCGCGCATGACGGCCGCGATCGACAAGCTTGCTTGGCTGGGCGCGCAGACACTCGGCGTGCTGCGCGCGCTCGGCGGCAACGCCTTTTTCTGCGTCGAGCTGCTGCGCGCCACGCCAGCGGCGTTACGGCGCTTCGGGCTGGTGGTGGCGCAGGTGCACGCAATCGGCAACTACTCGCTGCTGATCATCGTCGCCTCGGGCCTGGCGGTGGGCTTCGTGCTCGCCTTGCAGATGTACTACGCGCTCGTCACCTACGGCGCGGCGGAGTCGCTCGGGCTGGTGGTCAATCTCGCGCTGGTGCGCGAACTCGGCCCGGTCGTCACCGCGCTGCTCTTTGCCGGGCGTGCGGGCACCTCGCTCACCGCCGAGATCGGCCTGATGAAGGCCGGCGAGCAACTGGCGGCGATGGAGATGATGGCGGTCGATCCGCGCAGCCGCGTGCTGGCGCCGCGGATGCTGGCCGGCATCATCGCGATGCCGATTTTGGCGATTCTGTTTTCGGCGGTGGGCATACTTGGCGCCTGGGTCGTCGCGGTGCTGCTGATCGGGGTGGACGCCGGTAATTTCTGGTCGATCATGCAAGCGCGCGTCGATGTCTGGCGCGATGTCGGCAACGGCATCGTCAAGAGCTTCGTGTTCGGCATCATCTGCACCTTCGTCGCCCTGTACCAGGGCTACCAGGCGCAAGCCACGCCCGAAGGCGTGGCCCAGGCGACCACCCGCGCGGTGGTGATCGCCTCGCTCGCCGTGCTCGGCATGGACTTTGTGTTGACCGCCTTGATGTTCTCCACTCCTTGATCTGCTGCCGACGATGACCAAGAAAAGTACCGAAGCGCTGGTGGGCCTGTTCGTGCTGCTCGGCATCCTGGGGCTGGTGTTCCTCGCGTTGAAGGCCGCCAATCTGGCGAGCTTTGCCGGCAGCGGCGCCACCTACACAGTGACCGCGCGCTTCGACAACATCGGCGGGCTCAAGGTGCGCGCGCCGGTCAAGAGCGCTGGCGTGACGGTGGGCCGCGTCACCTCGATCGCGCTCGACCCCAAGACCTACCAAGGGGTGGTGACCATGGACCTCGAGCGGCGCTTTACCTTTCCGGCCGACAGTTCGGCCAGCATCCTGACCTCGGGCCTGCTCGGCGACCAGTACATCGGCATCGCGCCCGGCGGCGACGACAAGGATCTCGCCGCCGGCGACACGATCAAGCTCACCCAGTCGGCCGTCGTGCTGGAGAACCTGATCAGCCGATTCCTGTTTAACCAGGCCGCCGAAGGCGGCGAGACCAAAAAGGAGTGACGGTCATACACGCCCTGCTGCGTCGATTCGCGCTGGCGCTACTGGTCGCGGCGGCCAGCGGCTGCGCCACGCTGCCGCCCGACGCCGGCCAGAACCCGGCCGACCCGTGGGAAGCCTACAACCGCAACGTGGCGCTGTTCAACGAGGGCGTGGACAGTCTGATCGTCAAGCCGCTGGCGCAAATCTACGACGGAGTGGTGCCGCAACCCGTTCGTACCTGCATCGGCAACATTCTCGATAACCTGCGCATGGTGCCGACCACGCTCAATCGGCTGCTGCAGGCCGAAATCGATCTGTTCGGCCACGGCATCGGCCGCTTGCTGGTCAACACCACGGTCGGCTTCGCCGGTTGTTTCGACGCAGCCTCCGACCTGGGCATTCCGGCGCAGTACTCGGACTTCGGCGTTACCCTGGGCAAATGGGGAGTGGATCCCGGCCCGTACTTCGTCCTGCCGCTGCTCGGGCCCTCCACGGTGCGCGATGCCGCCGGTCGCATCCCCGGCGACTTTCTCAATCCGCAAATCCAACTGCGGCAGGCCTCCCAATACCCCGTCTATTTCACCGTGGACGTGCTGGACACGCGCTCGCGGCTATTCCCGGTGGAGAAGCGGTTGGAAGAAACCGGGCTCGATAGATATACGGCGGTGCGCGATTTCTACCTGGATCGACGGCGCCGGCTGGTCGGCGGCGAGATCAATGCGCCGCTGCCGGTGTATGAAGACCCCGGCGACGACCCCCCCGCGCCCGCCGCGTCAAAATAGCGTCTAGTTCACTTCCGAGGTTGTCGTCCCATGCCGTCCGTGTTGCGCTCAGCGCTTTCGATTCTGTGTCTCATCCTCGCACTGCCGGCTCTGGCGCAGGGCACCGCCAACGCCAGCACCGCGCCCGATACCTTGGTCGCGCGCATTTCCAACGAAGTGCTCGACGCCCTGCGGACCGACAAGGCGCTGCAAGGCGACCCGCAGCGCATCGCCGAGATGGTCGAGAGCAAGGTGCTGCCCTACGTCGACTTCGAGAAGATGACCCGGCTGGCGGTCGGCCTCGGCTGGCGGCAGGCGAGCGCCGAGCAGCGGCAAACCCTCGTGCGCGAGTTCCGCAAGCTGCTGCTTTACACCTACAGCGGTGCGGTCACGCAGATTTCCGACCAGAAGGTGGTGATGAAGCCGCTGCGCCAGGGCAGTAACGCCGACGATGTGGTCGTGCAGTCCGAAATCGTCGCCTCCAAGGGCGCCCCTGTGGCGCTCGACTACCGGATGGAGAAAACCGCCGCCGGCTGGAAGGTCTACGACATCAACGTCGCCGGCGTGTGGCTGGTGGAGAGCTACCGCAATCAGTTCGGCCCCGAGGTCAAGGCTAGCGGCATCGACGGGCTGATCAAGTCGCTCAGCGAGCGCAATGCCCGGCTGGCCGCCGCGCGCAAGGCATGAAGATCGACGAGCGTGCGCTGACCAACCAGAACGCGGCGACCTGGCTCGCCCGCGGGCGCGCAGCGATTGCGGGCGGGGACGTTCACATCGACCTCTCGGCCGTGCAGGCGGTGGACTCGGCGGCGGTGGCACTGCTGCTCGACTGGCAGCGCGCGGCGCAGGCGCGCGGCGCCGCGCTCGATCTGGCCGGCGTGCCGGCGGGGATCGAAAGCCTGGCCCGCCTCTATGGCGTGAGCGCGCTGCTGGGTTTGCCCGAGCCGGCCCGGCCCTGAGCCGTAAAATCCGAACCTTGCTGGCCGCCTGCGGGCGGCCAATTTGTTTTTTCCGATGAATCCCGCCGCCATTGAAACGACCAACGTCGTCAAGCGCTACCCGCGCACGACGGCGCTCAACGGCGTGAGCCTGCGCGTGGAGCAGGGCGAGTTCTTCGGCCTGCTGGGGCCTAATGGCGCCGGCAAGACGACGTTGATCTCCATCGTCGCCGGGCTGGCGCGTGCGACCTCAGGCACCGCGTGCGTGCTGGGGCACGACGTGGCCGCCGACTACCGTGCCGCGCGCCGCGCGCTGGGCGTGGTGCCGCAGGAACTGGTGTTCGACCCCTTCTTCACCGTGCGCGAGACGCTGCGTATCCAGTCCGGCTACTTCGGCCTGCGGCACAACGACGCCTGGATCGACGAGTTGCTGGAGAACCTGGCCTTGACCGCCAAGGCCGACACCAACATGAGGGCGCTGTCGGGTGGCATGAAGCGCCGCGTGCTGGTGGCGCAGGCGCTGGTGCATCGGCCGCCGGTGATCGTGTTGGACGAACCGACCGCCGGCGTGGACGTGGAGTTGCGGCAAACGCTGTGGCGCTTCATCCGCCGGCTGAACCGCGAGGGCCACACCATCGTGCTGACCACGCATTACCTCGAAGAAGCGCAGGAGCTGTGCGGCCGGATCGCCATGCTCAAGGCCGGCCGCGTGGTGGCGCTGGACAGCACGCGCGCGCTGCTCGCCGGGCTGGAAGGCGTGCGGATGTCGTTCCGGCTGACCGGCGAGCTGCCTGTGGCGCTCGCCGGCAAGCTCGCCGAGCGCGACGGTGTACGCATCGCGTTGCGCTTGAGCGGCGCCGAAGAAGTCGAGTCCGCGCTGGCCGCGCTGCGCGTGGCCGGCGCAAAGATCGACGACCTGGAAGTCGGCCATGCCGATCTGGAAGACGTGTTCCTGCAACTGACGTCCGACCGCCGTTCCCTTGAACCCCCTCCCCCGCGAGCGGGGGAGTCTTTTCTCCCCTCGCCCGCATCAGCGGGAGAGGGGCAGGGGGTGAGGGCATCGGGATCCCCAACAGGGCAACCCGCATGAGCGCCGAGACCCTCAAAGACACTGGGCCGCGGCCGCAGCCTGCCCCGCAAGTCTTTAGTCCGGGGCTGGGCCGACCCATCGCCGAGCCTGCGGCCCGGCAATGGGTCGGCTTCCGCACGCTGCTCTACAAGGAAATGCTGCGCTTCTGGAAGGTCGCCTTCCAGACCATCGCCGCGCCGGTGCTCACCGGCGTGCTCTACCTGCTCGTCTTCGGCCAAGTGCTGGACAAGCACATCGAGGCCTTCCCCGGAGTCTCCTACATCGCCTTCCTGGTGCCGGGGCTGACGATGATGAGCGTGCTGCAAAACGCCTTTGCCAACTCCTCGTCGAGCCTGATCCAGTCCAAGATCACCGGCAACCTTGTCTTCATGCTGCTGCCGCCGCTGTCCAACGCGGAGTTCTTCGCCGCCTACGTGCTGGCCGCCATCGTGCGCGGGCTGGCGGTAGGGCTGGGCGTGTTCGCGGTCACGCTATGGTTCGCGCCCTCCGCGCTGCTGGCTATGCAGGCGCCGCTGTGGGTGCTGGTGTTTGCGTTGCTGGGCGCCGCGCTGCTCGGCGTGCTGGGGTTGATCGCCGGCATCGTCTCCGACAAGTTCGATCAACTGGCCGCGTTCCAGAGCTTCATCGTGATGCCGGCGACGTTTCTGGCCGGCGTGTTCTACTCGGTGCACAGCCTGCCGCCGCTGTGGCAGGCGGCGTCGCACGCCAACCCGTTTTTCTACCTGGTGGACGGCTTCCGCTACGGCTTCTTTGCCCAGGCGGATGGCTCGCCCTGGGTGAGTCTGGCGGTGGTGCTGACCGCACTGGCCGTTACCACTGCCGCGGCCTACCGGATGATCGCCCGCGGTACCCGGATCAGGAATTAACATGACCACTGCCGAATCCATCGAAGCGTCCATCGCCGCCGGTCTGGCGTGCGAGCAGTTGCAGGTCCGCGGCGACGGCCACCACTGGGAGGCGCTGATCGTCAGCCCCGCCTTCGAGGGCAAGACGCGCATCCAGCGCCACCAGCTCGTCTACGCCGCGCTCGGCGAGCGCATGCGCGAAGAGATCCACGCCCTGTCGATGAAGACGCTGACGCCGGCGGAGTACGCTTCGGCCACCGCGTAGCGCAAGCTCGCCGCGGAGACGACGATGACCGACGTTCAATCGATAGAGAAAGCCGTTGCGCGCCTGGCACCCGACGAACTGGCGCAGTTCCGCCGCTGGTTTGCGCAATTCGATGCGGCGGCCTGGGACGCGCAGATCGAAGCGGACGCCGCGGCCGGACGGCTCGACGCGCTTGCCGAGGAAGCGCACGCGGACTACTGCGCCGGCGGCGTGCGCGAAGTTTGAAGCACACCGCGTCCGCGCGCTTCTGGCGCTGTTTCGATGCGCTGCCGGCCGAAGTTCAGGCGCTGGCGCGCCGCAATTACCGGCTGCTCCGGGTCGATCCCCAGCATCCGTCGCTGCAGTTCAAGATACTGGGTGGTGGGCGAGTCCATAGTGTGCGGATCGGCGTGCACTACCGGGCGCTGGGTGTCCCGGTCGAAGGTGGCGTTCACTGGTCCTGGATCGGCAGCCATGCCGATTACGACAAACTCATCGGCTGAACGCGTATGACGTTCGCTCCTTCACCCCGCCTTCACGCAAGGCGCATCGCCGCTTCGCCCGCGCCCGCCACGCTCCTCCTCGACGACCCGCGCCCGCGGGTCGCGTTGCGAGGACTGCCCGATGCGCGTTTCCGATCTGCCCACCCTGCCGGCGCGGCTTACGCGGCCGGTTTACTTTCGCGGCCCGGCGCCGCGCGTTGCCGCGCCGCTGGCGGCACTTGACGCTCCCATGGACAAACTGAAAATCACCGGCGGCGTTCCGCTGCGCGGAGAGCTCGCGATGAGCGGTGCGAAGAACGCCGCGCTGCCCGCGTTGGCCGTCGCGCTGCTGACGGCGGACGAACTCGTTATCGACAACGTGCCGCAACTTGCCGACATCGCGACGATGAGCCGGCTGCTGCGCGGCATGGGTGTTGCGGTCGAACGCCACGGCGCGCGCCTGACGGTGAGCGCCGCGCAGCCGACCGCGACCGAAGCGCCGTACGAGCTCGTCAAGACGATGCGCGCCTCGGTGCTGGTGCTGGGGCCGTTGCTGGCGCGCTTCGCGCAGGCGCGGGTGAGCCTGCCGGGCGGCTGCGCGATCGGCGCGCGGCCGGTCGATCAGCACATCAAGGGCCTGCGCGCGATGGGCGCTGAGATCGAGATCGAGCACGGCTACATCGTCGCCCGCGCACCGCGGCTGCGCGGCGCGCACATCGCCACCGACATGGTGACCGTGACCGGCACAGAGAACCTGATGATGGCCGCCGCGCTGGCGGACGGCACCACGGTGATCGAGAACGCCGCGCGCGAGCCGGAGGTCGGCGACCTGGCGCTGCTCCTTAACGCGATGGGCGCCCGCATCCAAGGCGCCGGCACCGACCGCATCGTGATCGAAGGCGTGGAACGCCTGCACGGCGCCACGCACCGCGTGCTGCCGGACCGGATCGAGACCGGCACCTTTCTCGTCGCCGCCGCCGCGACCGGGCAGTTCGGCGGCGCGGACGTGACGCTGCGCGACGTAGCGCCCGGCACGCTGGACGCCGTGCTCGACAAGCTGCGCGAGGCCGGCTGCGAGGTCGCCAACAACGGCGACTGGATTCGGTTGCGGATGGATCGCCGCCCGCGCGCGGTGAGTGTCTGCACCGCACCCTACCCGGACTTCCCGACCGACATGCAGGCGCAGTTCATGGCGCTCGATTGCGTGGCGGATGGGGCAGGCCAGATCGTCGAGACGATCTTCGAGAACCGCTTCATGCACGTGCTGGAACTGCAACGGCTGGGCGCCGACATCGCCATCGAGGGCCATACCGCGCAGGTCACCGGCGTGCCGCGGCTGTCGGGCGCGAAGGTGATGGCCACCGACCTGCGCGCCTCGGCCGGCCTCGTGATCGCCGCGCTCGCCGCCGAAGGCGAGACGGTGGTCGATCGCATCTATCACCTGGATCGTGGCTACGACCGGATGGAGCAGAGGCTGGCGGCCTTGGGTGCGAGAATCGAGCGCCAGAAGTAGCTACCTCTCCGCCATGCTGACGCTCGCACTTTCAAAAGGCCGCATCTTCGACGAAGCCATACCGCTGCTCGCGCGCGCGAGCATCGTGCCGGCGGAGGACCCCGAGCGTTCGCGCAAGCTGATCATTGGCACCTCCGACCCGCGATTGCGCATCGTCGTCGTGCGCGCGAGCGACGTGCCGACCTACGTGCAGTACGGCGCCGCGGAACTCGGCGTGGCGGGCCGCGACGTGCTTCTTGAGCACGGCGGCGCGGGGCTGTGTGTGCCGGTCGATCTGGGCATCGGCCGCTGCCGGCTGTGCGTGGCGGTGCCTGCGGGCTTCGACTACGCCGGCACCGTGCGCCGCGGTGCGCGGTTGCGCGTGGCCACCAAGTACGTGCAGGCCGCGCGCGAGCACTTTGCCGCCAAGGGCGTGCACGTCGATCTGATCAAGCTCTACGGCTCGATGGAACTCGCCCCGCTGGCGGGACTGGCCGATGCGATCGTCGATCTCGTCTCCAGCGGCGGCACGCTGCGCGCGAACAACCTGGTCGAAGTGGAAGAGATCATGCCGATCAGCTCGCGACTGATCGTCAACCAGGCGGCGCTCAAGACCCGCCGCGACGAACTCGGCCCCTTGATCGAGCGGCTGGCCGCCGCGGTGCAGCCATGAAAGTACGCGTGCTCGACACCCGCGACGCCGGCTTCGACGCCGCGTTTGCGCAGCTGGTCGCGGTCGATACCGCCATCGACCGCGAGATCGAGCGCCGCGCAGAAGCGATCGTCGAAGACGTGCGCCTGCGCCGCGACGCCGCGCTGCTCGAATACACCAACCGCTTCGACCGGATGCAGGCGCCGTCGGTAGCCGCGCTGGAGATCGACTCCGCCGAGATGCGCGCCGCGCTCGACGGCCTGCCGCTCGACACCCGCGCGGCGCTGGAAGCCGCTGCGCGGCGCGTGCAAGCCTTCCACGAGCGGCAGCGCGACGCGGGCTACATGGTCGAAGAAGACGACGGCACCCGCACCGGCCAGCGCGTGACGCCGCTGGATCGCGTCGGTGTTTATGTGCCGGGAGGACTCGCCGCGTATCCGTCCTCGGTGCTGATGAACGTGCTGCCCGCGCACGTGGCCGGTGTCGGCGAGATCGTGATGGTGAGCCCCACGCCCGACGGCGCGCGCAACCCGCTGGTGCTCGCCGCCGCCGCGCTCGCGGGGGTGACGCGCGTCTTTGCGGTTGGCGGCGCGCAGGCCGTGGCGGCGCTGGCCTACGGCACCGAGACCATCCCCGCGGTGGACAAGATCACCGGCCCCGGCAATGCCTACGTGGCGGCGGCCAAGCGGCGCGTCTTTGGCGTGGTCGGTATCGACATGATCGCCGGCCCGAGCGAGATTCTGGTGATCTGCGACGGCAAGACCGACCCCGACTGGATCGCGATGGACTTGTTCTCGCAGGCCGAGCACGACGAACTCGCGCAGGCGATCCTGCTGACGCCCGACGCCGACTACATCGAGCGCGTACAGCAAAGCATCGAGCGGCTGCTGCCGACGATGCCGCGGCGCGCGATCATCGAAAAGTCGCTCGCCAACCGCGGCGCGCTGATCCTCACGCGCGACCTCGCGGAAGCCTGTGCGGTGGCCGACCGCATCGCGCCCGAGCATCTGGAAATCTCCACCGACGAGCCCGAGCGCTGGGCCGAGCGCATCCGCCACGCCGGCGCGATCTTCCTCGGCCGCCATTCGAGCGAAGCGCTGGGCGACTACTGCGCCGGCCCCAACCACGTGCTGCCCACCGCGCGCACCGCGCGCTTCTCCTCACCGCTGGGCGTCTACGACTTCGTCAAACGCACGAGCCTGATCCACGCCTCCCCCGCTGGCGCGCGCACGCTGGGCGCCATCGCCGCCACGCTCGCGCGCGGCGAGCAACTGCCGGCGCATGCGGCGAGTGCGGCGTATCGGAGCTAGTCGCAAAGGCAGCAGAGGCGGTTGGCGGGCGCAAGGCATTCCCCGACGCCTGTCGCCGCGCGACCCTTGTCGCTCTTGTCGCTTGCGTCCACACGATTGCAAGCCTCGCGCAGGGTGTCTACACTGTAGACACTTCGCTGACGGCAAGGAGCCGGGGACATGTCGGTCGTTCTGCAAAAGTGGGGCAATAGCGCTGCGGTTCGCGTGCCCGCCGCGGTGCTGCGCGAACTGGGCATTGCGCTTGGCGATCGCCTCGACCTCAAGACCGATGCCGGACGGCTCGTGCTGTCGCCGGCGACGCGCCGCCCGCGGCTGGCCGATCTGTTGGCGGCCACGCCCCGCCGCAACAATCGCGCCGACGGCTGGGACGACATGGCGGGCACGGAGCGCGAGCGATGACGCCGGAACGCGGCGACGTGCTGCACCTCAGCTTCGATCCCATCGAAGGGGGGGAGATGCAGGGCGAACGTTTCTGTCTGGTCGTCTCGCCGCGCGCGTTCAACGCGCATTTGGGCTTGGCCTGGGTCTGTCCGATTTCCCGCGGCGAAGCCGCCGGCGCCCGGGACCGGGGGTTTCTGTTGTCGCTGTCGGCGACCGGCATGCGAACCGACGGCAACGTCCACCTGCATCAACTGCGCGCGCTCGATTGGCGGGCCAGAAAGGCGCGGCGCGTGGAGCGTGCCGCCGAAAGCGTCGTCCGTGAGGCGATGCTGCGCCTGTCCGCCGTGCTGAACGACGACTGAGCGATGCGGTTCTACGGCCATGGGCGTTCACCCATGCGCTATCCGCGCGCGACATCGGAGCAAGACGCGGCGAGGGGCCGCTGCGGTCAAGCTCGCGGCGAGTCGGTGCCGCCGCAGTGGCGATTGCGCACCAGCGGACGTAACGGAGAATCCAGCCAAGATGCATGATGGGCAAAAGGCAGGACCTGACCCCGTTTCCCATGACCCCGTTTCCCACCAATAAAGATTGCTAACCAGATCGGTTACCAAGAATATGAGTTTCGGAGAACAACAATAAAAGAGTTTCTTACCGTAAGAGATAAAGTTGTTATTGAATCTAGCGTTTTAGAAGTAAGAATTAATAACTCCTATTTCTGGGAACGTCATCCGCAAGATAAGAGAGAATTTAGTCGCTTCCGGTTGCGCTTCTGCTCACTCGGTGAGCCGGGCTGTGTAGGGGGAAGATAGATCGGGCAGGGCACTTATACACTGCGGAGGTCGTATGCGCTTTGAGTTGCTTGTGCTATTAATTCACGGTCTGGGCGCGCTGTTCTTTGGGAGCGTCGTGGCTGTGCTGTTGGCATTTGTTCAGCCGTCTGTTCTGGTTGAGTATTTCCCCGACAGTCGGGTCTTCTGGGGCGGTGCAGTTTAGGCGGTCAGTGCGGCGGCGGTTTCCTCCTTTCGGGCGATAGTGGGCGGCTCAGCCGGCCCGGTGAAGTCCAGGTTTGGCAGCGCATCGAGTTTCAGCGCTGCCCGCAGCGCCGCCGCCGGTGTCTGGCCGTTCAGGCGGTAGCCCTGGTGACTACGCTCGGTGTTGTAGTAGCGCATGAACTCGTCCAGGTCG
>JAJTHJ010000080.1 GCA_021298875.1 Burkholderiales bacterium
ACCACTTCGACCGCTGCCGGCGCAGGCGCGGCGGCGCGCGCGGGCGGACTGTCATTGACCGGTGCCTGGCCGGTGCCGCAGCCCGCGAGCACTGCGGCGCAGAGCAGGCAGGTCGAACAGATTGCAGTGCGCATGTCGCCTCCACCGGGGTCGCAGGGTCTGAGGGATTCTAAGCAGACCGCGTGCCGGGACCACCCTTAGGCGCATCAGGGTATCGCCGCCTTGACGCGACCCCGCGGATCGGTGTGCCCCGGGGTCGGGTCTTCGACCTCGTCGCGCAACCGTTTCGGCAGCCGCACACTCGGCGGCGGAGCGACGTGCAACCGCTGGGTGTCCACGCCGCGGGCTGCGGGCGCTGGCGGCGGCAGTTGAGCCGGTGGCGGCGACGGCGGCGCGGCGACTCGCGTCGGCTGCGCCGGCGGGGGCAGCTGGCGATGCTCTGCCGGTGCCGGCGGGCGCGGCGCCGGCGCATGCTCGGCCTGCCACTGTGGTGGGCGCGGCGGCCGCGGTCGCCATGCCGGCGGTGGCGGCATCGGGTCGATCACGGGTCGTGGCGCCGTGATCGGCGGCGGCACATGCGGCGGCGGCGCGATGGAGTGCTGCCGAGGCTCAGCCCACGCGCGCGGCGGCGGGCTTGGCGGGTGACGGTGCACCGGGGCGTACAGGTGCCGGTGTGGCCGCCAGCCCCAGCGACCGCCGACATTTACCCAGTTCCCGTACCGGGTGGTGACAAAGCCCCAGGGGGCGGTGTCGATCCAGGTGCGGCCCCACGGGCCGGCGTACACCCAACGGCCGCTGCGGTACGGCACCCACTCGACGGCCGCCGGAAACCACAGCGCGCCGTACTGTGGCACGACCTGCCAGGCGCCGGTGTTGGCCAGCACGACTGCGCCGGTCGTCTCGGCGGCCAGGTAGGGCGCGGTGGCGGCATAGGCTTCGGCGGCGGCGCCGCGCGCCAAGGCCCAGGCGTCGAACGCGTCGGGCGCGGCGCCGAGCAGCAGGAAGCTCGTGGCCGGCGCGCCGCGAAACTCGCCGCGCTGCCCGGCAGCGACGACCACCGCCAGACTCGGTCCGGCCACGCGTGCTGTGCCGGCGAAGACGGTCACCGTGGTCGCCCCCGGCAGCCGATCGACGTCGATCCGGTAGCGGCCGGGCTGCTCGAAGACGATCCGCTCGCGCGGCGTGCCGATTTCGATCTCGGCCACTTGGGCCGGGTTGCGCACCGAAACGCCGACGCTGCCGCGCTCGATCAGCAGGCGGATCGCGGAGTCGTCCACCCGCTCGAAGAAGATCGACGTGTCGCCATCGGCGCGCAGCGCCAGCGAGCCGATCGCCACCTCGGCCCGGCCGGTGCCCTGCGTGCTCAGGCGCACGCCGCCGCCGACTGGCCAGTTGCTCGCCGCGGCGACCGTGCCGGAAGCGTCGGCGAGATCGACTCGGCCTTCGACCAGGCTCAGCGCGCCGATGCGCGGCGGCAGCAGCGCCGCCTCGGCCGGCGCCTGTGCCAGCGTCGGTACGGCGCAAGCCGCGGCCAGCGCGGCGGTGAGCAGGCTGGCGGCGAGGGTTCGGTAGCGGTTCGTCATGATCGTTGCTCAAGCGGTGCAGTGCCGGCCGTTCAACGAGCCGACCTTGCGCCGCGCCGACCGCGGAAACAGCTGGTTGCAAAGCGTCGCCGCGCCGCGGTGCAGCACTACAATCGTGCCGGTTCTTTGCGTGGAAATCGGATGCAAACGCTTCGAGCAATGCTGGCGGCGCTGGCCGCACTGGCTGCGGCGACCGCGGCGCAGGCCAACGTGGTGGTGGTGCTGAATTCGGGCGAAGCCTCGGTGAGCCTGATCGACAAGGACACGCGGCGCGAAGTGCGCCGCTTCGAGGTCGGCAAAGAGCCGCACCACTTGCTGCGCACGCCGGACGGCAAGACGCTGATCGTCGCCAACGCGGTCAGTAACGAACTCGTCTTTCTCGACCCGGCGACAGGCGCGGAGCAGCGCCGCATCCGCGACATTCCCGACCCCTACCAGCTCGGTTACTCGCCCGACCGCAAGTGGTTCGTGACCGCGTCGCTGCGGCTGGATCGGGTGGACGTGTACGCCGTGCAGGACGATCCGGCCAAGCCCTTCGAGCTCGTCAAGCGGATCGCCACGCCCAAAGCGCCGAGCCACATCGCGTTCTCCGCGGACAGCCAGTTCGCGTTCGTCACGCTGCAAGACAGCCACGAGGTGGCGGCGATTCGCCTGGCCGACCAGACGCTGGCCTGGAAGCTCAAGGTGGGCGACCTGCCCGCCGGGATCTGGATGACGCCCGACGACAAGCACCTGCTGGTCGGCATCATGGGTAGCGACTACGTCGAGGTCATCGACTGGCGCACGCAGAAAAGCGTGAAGCGCATCGCGGTCGGCAAGGGCGCGCACAACTTCCGTCCCTTTGGCGACGGGCGGCACGTGTTCGTCTCCAGCCGGGTGGACAGCCGCATCAGCGTGGTGGACATGCTGGCGCTGGAGAAGCGCTACGACATCCCGGTGCCCAACGGGCCGGACTGCATGGAGCTGTCGGCCGACGGCAAGACGCTGTGGGCGACCCAGCGCTGGTCGAAGTCGGTCGCGGTGATCGATGTGCCGTCGCGCCGCGTGGTGGCGACGATCCCGATGGGCAAGTCCCCGCACGGCATCTTCTTTGCCGACTCCGCACCGTGGACGTAGGGCGCGCGCTGCTCTGTTGCGTTGCCGTGCTGGCGGCGGGGAGCACCGCGGCAGCCGAGTCCTGTCGCGGCCACGTTTACCTGACGCTCGACACCGGCAACATGAGCCGCGCCGAGGAGATCGCCGGCATCCTGCGCAAGCACGACGTGCGCGCGACCTTCTTTCTCGCCAACGAGAAGACGCCGCGCGGCGACGGCGCGCTCGACGCCGGTTGGGTGGACTACTGGAAAGCGCGCGTGGCCGAGGGCCACGCCTTCGGCACGCACACACTGCGTCACGGGCGGCTGCTCGGCGACGGCAAGGATGGCGTGGTCGTCTACCGACCGCAGTTCGTGAGCCAGATCGGCCAGACCTTGATGCTGACGCCCGAGCAGTTCTGCGCCGAGCTGGTTGCCGTGGACGAGAATTTCCAGAAGGCGACCGGCCGGAAACTCGACCCGCTGTGGCGCGCGCCGGGTGGCAAGCTCACGGCCAACGCGCTCGCTGCCGCGCAAAGCTGCGGCTACGCGCACGTGCGCTGGGCGCCGGCGGGTTTTCTCGGCGACGAGCTGCCGTCCGACCAGTACCCGAATCAGAAGCTGCTGGCGCAGGCGCTGCGCGACCTCCGCGACGGGGACGTGCTTATGGCGCACCTGGGCATCTGGTCGCGGCAGGACCCGTTCGCGCCGATGCTCGACCCGCTGATCGCCGGGCTCAAGCAGCGCGGCCTGTGCTTCCGCACGCTGCGCGAGCATCCCGGCTATCGCGCGCAGCCGCCGGTGGCGCGCGAGCTGGGCACCAACGCGAAGTAATCCGACCATGTTCGGCCCTCTGCAAGACGCTTTCGACGCCGCACAGACCTGGCTCTTCGAGACCGCGGTGCAGCCGCTCGTCTACCGGTTCGGCCTGATGGCCTATCTGGAAGATGCCTACGCGGCAACCGAGTGGTTCTTGCTCGGCCTGGTGCAGATCGCCGTGCTGTACGCGCTGTTGCGCCCGCTGGAAAAGTGGTTTCCGGCCGAGCCCTGGGCCGACCGGCACGGCACCGGCGTGGACATCGTCTACACGCTGCTGCACCGGCTCGGTGGCTTTGCGCTGCTCGTCTTTGCGCTGCTGACGCCTCTGACCGATGCCATCGCCCGCTTGCTGCGCGAGGCCGACTACACGCCGCTGCAACTGGATCGGCTGTGGCCTGGCGTGACCGACGTGCCGGTGGTGAGTTTTCTGCTCTATTTGCTGGTGCTCGACTTCGTCGATTACTGGATTCACCGCGGCCAGCATCGCTTCCGCTGGTGGTGGGCGCTGCATTCCCTGCACCACTCGCAGCGGAAGATGTCGTTCTGGACCGATAGCCGCAATCACCTGCTGGACGACTTGATCCGCGACGCGATCCGAGCGGCGGTGGCGCTGGCCATCGGCGTGGCACCGGGGCAGTTCGTGCTGCTGGTGATCGCCAGCAAGATGCTGCAAAGCGTGCACCACGCCAATGTGCCGTGGACTTACGGGCCGGCCGGTGCGCTATTGGTGAGCCCGATCTTCCACCGCCGCCATCATGCAATCGGCTATGGCCACGAGGGCCTGCGCTATGGCTGCAACTTTGCCGTGCTGTTCCCGTTATGGGACGTGCTGTTCGGCACTGCGCAATGGCAGCGCGAGGTGGAGCCGACCGGCATCCGCGACCAATTGCCCGCGCCCGAGGGGCAGGCGCGCGAGTACGGCCGCGGCTTTTGGGCGCAGCAGTGGCTCGGCCTCAAACGCATGGTCGGGGCCGCCGCATGAGTGCGGCACCGCGCTTTGGGCTGATCGTCGTCGGCGACGAGATCCTCTCCGGCAAGCGCACGGACAAGCACTTTGCCAAGGTGGTCGAGCTGCTCGGCGCGCGCGGCCTGCGCTTGTCCTGGGCGCAGTACCTGCCCGACGAGCGCGCCGCGTTGGTCGAGGCCTTGCAGCGCAGCTTTGCCAGCGGCGACGTGGTGTTCTGTTGCGGCGGCATCGGCTCCACCTCCGACGATCACACGCGGCAGGCCGCCGCGGCCGCACTGGGCGTGCTGGTCGAACTGCACCCCGAAGCCGAGCGCTTGATCGCCGAGCGCTGTGCCGAGATGGCCGCGGAGGGACGCGGCAGCGCCGACATGACGACCGCTGAGAACCGCCAGCGTCTGAAGATGGGCGAGTTCCCGTCCGGCAGCACGATCATCCCCAACCCGTTCAACCGCATTCCCGGCTTTGCCATTCGCAACCACTGGTTCGTGCCCGGCTTTCCGGTCATGGCCTGGCCGATGATCGAGTGGGTGCTCGATACGCACTACGCCGCGCACTTCAACGCCAAGCCGCAGGCCGAGCGGTCGCTGCTGGTATTCAACACGCCGGAGTCGGCCATCGCGCCGCTGATGGAAGAGATCGAAGCCGCGTTTCCCGGGGTGCGGGCGTTCTCGCTGCCGTCGATTGGCGACGGCGCTGACGGCCGACCCGCGCGGCGGCACATCGAGTTGGGCGTGAAGGGCGATCCGGCTAAGGTTGAAGCCGCCTTCGCCGAGTTGCGCCGAGGCGTGGCCGCGTTGGGCGCACCGCACGAGCCTGTGGCGTAGACAAAAAAAAGCCTGGTCCGAGGACCAGGCTTCAAAAGCACCACCTTTAAGAGGAGACAGAAGGGTGCCCGGATTTGCATCCGAGCGAGTGGTGCCAAGGAGACAACCGTTTCAGGTGCGGCGACCTTAAATCCCTCGCCTTGCAGCGCCGCGTGAATCTTAGCGGATCGAGATCACGCGGATATGACACAGCGCAAACTTTTTCGTTCACCGAGGCGTTGCTCTAGACGCCACCGGGGTTTTTGCTCCACGCCGGCGCAAGTGGCGCACCGGCGTGGTGATCGCACTCACAGAATGAGTGCGGCGTGTTCGAGTGCGGCTTAGGCAGCCTTCTTCGACTTGGGCTTGGCCACGTCGGTCGCGGCAGCCGCGGCCTTGACCGTCGCATTGGTTGCGGCGGTGACGTTCGACTCGACCATGTCCACGGCCTGCTTGGCGGCCTTGGCAAAGGTGTCGTACGCGGTATTGGCGGCGGCCACGGCGCTCTTGAGCATCGCCATCGCGGGCTCGGAGCCGGCCGGGGCGTTCTTGCCGGCAAAGTCGATCAGCTCGGCCATCTTCTTGTTGCTCTCGGCGATCTGCGCTTCGAAAATCTTCGACGCTTCGGCGCTGGCGCCGCTGGCGATGCCGTAGACGTTACGGCTGTACGACACGGCCTTGTCGAGAGCGGGCTGGGCGAAGCTGCCGGTGGTGGCCAGCAATTCCTGCGCGTCCTTGACACCCATCAGCATCTGGGCGCGATCGGCCGACTCGTCGAGCATCGCCTTGGCGGCGGCGAGGTTCAGGTCAACCAGGCGCTCGGTGGCGTCGAACATCGTGTGCGACAGCGCATACAGGGCGTCCATCTGGGCCTTGTTCATTTCGGCGAATTGGGCGGGGGTGGCAAACATGGCAAAGCTCCTCTCGGTTAATGGGCGACGGCCGCGGGTGGCCTGGGAATGTCATTGCAGCCATTGATTGGTGCGCTGCACAAACCGAATTTTACGAATGAAATCAGGCAAGTCAAGAAGAATTTGCTGCGTTGCGGCAAAAGACGATACGCCCAGCGGTTACGGCTTTCCCACGTAGAATCAGCGTCTTGAAGCAAGCTCGCGGGACGGCGTTAGTGCAAGCCTTCTACTGTGACCAGTTCGTACTGCCGCTGCCGCAGGGGCATCGCTTCCCGATGGCGAAGTACCGGCGGCTACGCGAGCGGGTTGCTGCCGAACTGCCGGCGGTTCGGCTGCAAGAGCCTGCGCCGGCCGGGGACGAAGCACTCGCGCTGGCGCACGAGCGCGGCTACATCGGTCGCGTGGCGGGCGGCGGGCTGACCGCGGCGGAAACGAGGGCCATCGGCTTTCCCTGGTCGCCGGCGATGGTGGAGCGTTCGCGCCGCTCGGTGGGTGCCACGCTGGCCGCTTGCGCCGCTGCGCGCGAGCAGGGTGTCGCGGTGAATCTGGCCGGCGGCACCCATCATGCGTTTGCCGACCGCGGCCAGGGCTATTGCGTTTTCAACGACGTGGCGGTGGCCGCGCGCCAGATGCAGGAGCACGCGGGCCGCCAGGTGCCGGTGACCATCGTCGATCTGGACGTGCATCAGGGCAACGGCACGGCCGCGATCTTCGCTCGCGACGGGTCGGTGTTTACCTTGTCGCTGCACGGAGCGAGCAACTTCCCGTTCCGCAAGGAGGCGAGCGACCTCGACATTGCGCTGCCCGACGGCACCGGCGATGGCGCCTACCTGGAGGCGCTCGACGCTGCGCTGGCACAACTGCGCGCGCGCTTCCAGCCGGAGTTCATCCTGTACGTGGCCGGGGCCGACGCGCACGAGGGCGACCGTCTCGGCCGGCTGGCGTTGACCACGCAGGGCATGGCGCAGCGCGACGCGCGGGTCATGGCCTTCGCGCGCGAGCTTGGCGTGCCGATCGCGGTGACGATGGCCGGCGGTTACGGGCGCGACCTCGAAACCACCGTCGAAGTGCATCTGAACACCGTGCGTGCGGCGCTGGAGCATTGGGAGTCTTGTGCCGATGACGCGCGCTGAAGTCACTGCGGCCGCCGCGATGCCGTTCGTGTTCGTGCTGTTGTGGAGCACGGGCTTCATCGTCGCCAAGCTGGCCGCGCCGCACGCGCCGCCGCTGACCTTTCTGCTGTGGCGCTTTGCCGGCGTGGTGTTGGTGGTGTTGCCGCTCGCGCTGGCGATGCGCGCGCCCTGGCCGCGCACGCCACTGGCCCGGTTGCGCGTCGCGGTGGCGGGCGTGCTGTTGCAGGCGGCCTACCTGGGGGGCGTGTGGTTTGCCATCTCGCGCGGGATGCCGGCAGGAGTGTCGGCGCTGATCGTCGGCGTGCAACCGATCCTCACTGCGGTACTGGCCGGCGCGGTCGGCGAGCGGGTGGCGCCGCGGCAGTGGCTGGGGCTGGCGCTGGGCTTTAGCGGCATTGCGCTGGTGCTGTCGGACCGGCTGACGCTGCAAGGGGTCGGCGCGCTCGCCATCGCCATCAACCTGCTCGCGCTCGCCGGCATCACCGTGGGCACGCTGTACCAGAAGCGCTACTGCGGCGCGGTCGATCTGCGCACGGGCACGGCGATCCAGTTCGCGGCCTCATTCGTCGTGCTGCTGCCGCTGGCAGCGGCATTCGAGACGATACAGGTGGACTACGCGCCCGCCTTCTGGCTCGCGCTCGGCTGGTCGATCTTCGTGCTGTCGCTGGCGGCAATGGTGCTGCTGCTCGTTATGATCCGCCGCGGTCGAGCCACCCGCGTGGCGAGCCTGATGTACCTGACCCCACCGGCCACGAGCGTGCTCGCCTGGGCACTCTTCGGCGAACGTCTGGGCCTTGTCGCCTGGGCCGGCGTGGCGGTGACGATGTTCGGCGTGGCGCTGGTGCTGCGCGAAGGAAAGACAGCGTGAGCGCAAGACCCGCGCCGCAGCCGCGTGCGGCCTACCGGCACTTTCTGCCGATCCAGACGCGCTGGATGGACAACGACGCCTACGGCCACGTCAACAACGTCGTCTACTACGCGTGGTTCGACACGGTGGTCAACGAGTACCTGATCCGCGCCGGTGCGCTCGATATCGAGCGCAGCGCGGTGGTGGGGTTGGTGGTCGAGACGCAGTGCAATTACTTCAGCGAACTCGCGTTCCCGCAGCCGGTCACGGCCGGCTTGAGAGTCGCGCGCGCGGGCACGTCCAGCGTGCGCTACGAGATTGGTCTCTTTGGCGGCGAGGACGACAGCGCTGCCGCACAAGGCCACTTCATCCACGTCTATGTCGACCGCGCCACGCGGCGGCCGGTGCCGCTGCCGGCGCCGCTGCGCGCCGCGGTCGAGGCACTGATCTCATGAGCATCGACCGCACTCCACCCGGCCCGCACGAGATCGTCGATACGGCAATCGCCTCGCGCCGCTCGATCCGCGCCTTTCTGCCCACGCCCGTGCCCCGCGCAACGGTCGAAGAAATTCTCGCGGTGGCGAGCCGCGCGCCGTCCGGCACCAACACCCAGCCGTGGAAGGTGACGGTGCTGACCGGCGCGGCGCAGCAACGGCTGGTCGATGCAATCCTCGCCGCGTACAACGACGCCGCGCAGCGCGCCCAGCACCGCGAGGAGTACGACTACTACCCGACCCAGTGGACCGATCCGTATTTGGCGCGGCGGCGCAAGGTCGGCTGGGACTTGTACGGGCTGCTCGCCATCGGCCGCGACGACAAGGCAAAAATGCATGCGCAGCAGGGACGCAACTACGCGTTTTTCGGCGCGCCGGTGGGTCTCATTTTCACGATCGACCGCGTGCTGGCGCAGGGCAGCTGGCTCGACTACGGGATGTTCCTGCAAAACATCATGGTGGCGGCCCGCGCCCGTGGGCTGGACACCTGCCCGCAGGCGGCCTTCACCCAGTTCCACCGCGTGATCGCCGAGGTGCTCGGTCTGCCCGCCAACGAGATGGTGGTCTGCGGCATGTCGCTCGGCTACGCGGACATGAGCAAGATCGAGAACACGCTCGTCACCGAGCGCGAGCCGGTAGCCGGCTTTGCGCGCTTCATCGAGGAGTAGGGCGATGGCGCAGCGGATCGCGGTGATTGCCGGCGACGGCATCGGCAAGGAGGTGATGCCCGAGGGTTTGCGCGTGCTCGATGCCGCGGCACGGCGCTTTGGCCTCGACTTGGCGTTCGACCACTTCGACTTCGCCAGTTGCGACTACTACGCGCGTCATGGCGAAATGATGCCTGCCGACTGGAAAGACAAAATCGGCGGGCACGATGCGATTTTCTTTGGCGCGGTGGGCTGGCCGGCGACCGTGCCCGACCACGTGTCGCTGTGGGGTTCGCTGCTCAAATTCCGCCGCGAGTTCGACCAGTACGTCAACGTGCGGCCCTGCCGGTTGATGCCGGGGGTGCCGTCGCCGCTCGCCAACCGGCAACCCGGCGATATCGACTTCGTGGTCGTACGCGAGAACACCGAGGGCGAGTATTCGTCGATCGGCGGGCGGATGTTCGAGGGCACCGAGCGCGAGTTCGTTGTGCAGGAAACGGTGATGACCCGCCACGGTGTGGACCGAGTGCTCGCCTTCGCCTTCGATCTCGCCGCCCGCCGGCCGCGCCGCAAGCTCACCTCGGCCACCAAGAGCAATGGCATCTCGATCACCATGCCGTACTGGGACGAGCGCGTGGCCGCGATGGCGCAGCGCTACGCGGACATTGCAGTGGACAAGTTCCACATTGACATCCTGTGTGCGCAGTTCGTGCTGCACCCGGAGTGGTTCGACGTGGTGGTGGCCTCCAACCTCTTTGGCGACATCCTGTCCGACCTCGGGCCGGCCTGCACCGGCACCATCGGCATCGCGCCTTCGGCCAACCTGAACCCGGAGCGCAAGTTCCCGTCGCTGTTCGAGCCGGTGCACGGCTCCGCGCCGGATATTGCCGGCAAAGGCATAGCCAACCCTATCGGCCAGATCTGGAGCGCGGCACTGATGCTCGACTGGCTCGGCCACTCGCAGGCGGCAGCAGCCGTGGTGGCGGCAATCGAGAAGGTGTTGGCGGTCGGCCCGCGACATGCGCCGCTGACGGGCGATCTCGGCGGCACTGCAGGCACGACCGACCTCGGGCTTGCGCTGGCGCAAGCGATTTGACGGGTTTGTAACAGAGCGGTAGCCAAGACCGAATTTTCTCGTAGAATCAGCCGCCTATCTCGGGATTTACAAGAAACTTCCAAGGAGACTCGCATGTCGCTGTACAAAATTCTCGGGGGATTCGCGCTGGCCGTCGCTGCGGCGACGGCCGCGGCCCAGCAGTACCCCACCAAACCCATCACCGTCGTGGTGCCGTTCACTGCCGGCGGTCCGACCGATACGGTGACCCGCTCGCTGGCCGCGGCGATGGGTAAGCAGCTCGGCCAGTCGGTCGTTGTCGAGAACGTCGGCGGCGCCGGCGGTACCGTCGGTGCGGCGCGCGTCAAGAATGCGGCGCCCGACGGCTATACGCTGCTGCTGCATCACATCGGCATGTCCACTGCGCCGGCGCTGTACCGCAAGCTCCAGTTCAACCCGCTGACGGACTTCGAAACCGTCGGCCTCGTGGTCGACGTGCCGATGACGCTGATCGCGCGTTCGGACTTCCCGGCGGCCAACTTCAACGAGTTCCTGAAGTACGCGAAGGACAACAAGGCGAAGATGAACCTGGCCAATGCCGGCATCGGTTCGGCCTCGCACCTGTGCGGGTTGCTGTTCATGTCCTCCGTGCAGACCGACTTCACGACGGTGCCGTTCAAGGGTACGTCGGACGCCATGAACGCGCTGCTCGGCAAGCAGGTTGATTTTCTCTGCGATCAGACCACCAACACGACCGGCCAGATCCAGGCCGGCGCGGTCAAGGTTTATGGTGTGACCAGCGCCAAGCGCGTCGCGTCCCTGCCCAATGTGCCCACACTCCAGGAAGACGGGTTGAAGGGTTTCGAAGTCGGCGTCTGGCATGGCGTCTACGCGCCCAAGGGCACGCCGAAGGCGGTGATCGACAAGCTGGTGGCGGCGATGCAGGCGGCGATGAAGGACCCGGACTTCGCCAAGCGCATGGCCGATCTGGGCGCCACGGTGTACGGGCCAGACAAGGCCAACCCTGCTGCCCACTCGGCGCATCTGAAGGCCGAGATCGACAAGTGGGCGCCGATCATCAAGGCGGCTGGCCAGTACGCAGATTGATCGACACTTTTTTGGCGGAGGGGGCGGCGGTGTTGCGAGCGACTCTGATCGGATTGACTCTGGTATTCGCGGTCGGTACCGCAGCGGCACAGGCGCAGCCGGCTTCCAAGCCGGCGGCCAAGCCCGCCGCAAAGGCCACGGCGAGCAAAGCCAAGCAGAAGCCTGCCGCCAAGCGGGCGTTGGCCCGCGCTCCAGCGCGGCCCAGTGAGGCGCAGCGCGCGGGGTTGAGCCGCACCACCGATCCGCTGAATCTGCGCTCCTCGGCCGCGCTGGTGGTCAACCAGGACACCGAAGAAGTCCTGTTTCAGAAGAACCCGGACGCGGTGCTACCGATCGCCTCGATCACCAAGCTGATGACGGCGCTGGTGACGGTTGAAGCGGGTCTGCCGCTCGACGAAGAGCTCGAGGTCACCCGCGAAGATCGAACCGTCGACCGCGTGCGCTCCAACCTGCGTCCGGGGCTGAACCTCACCCGTGGGCAGGCGCTGCATCTTGCGCTGATGTCGTCGGAGAATCATGCAGCGCATCTGCTCGGCCGCACCTATCCCGGCGGCATGGAAGCCTTCGTCGATGCGATGAACGCCAAGGCGCAGATGCTCGGCATGCATGACTCGCGCTTTGTCGAGCCGACCGGCTTGTCCGCAGACAACCGTTCCAGTCCCGGCGATCTGGTGCGGCTGGTCAAGGCGGCCTACGAACTGGAAGCGATCCGGGAGTTTTCCACCAGCACCGCGCTGGAGTTGCCCGTCGGCAAGCGCACGGTGCGCTACGGCAACACCAACCGCCTGACCGCCAGCGACGACTGGGAAATCGGCGTGTCCAAGACCGGCACTACGATGGCTGCCGGCCACTGCCTGGTGATGCAGGCGGCCATCGAAGGGCAGCGGATCGTGATGGTCTTGCTCGATTCCGTCGGCAAGTATTCGCGCATCGCCGATGCGCAGCGCATCCGCAACTGGCTGGAGACGCACAAGCTGGTCGGCGAGCGCAAACCGGTGCCGGCGACCAAGCCGATCGACCTGATGTAGCGTGCGCGCGTCAGCGCGCGCTGTGGCCGAGCCGTGCCGAGATCCGCGCCGCGGTACTTGTCAGGTCGCCGATCCACTCGTCCTGCAAGCGCTCGGCGGGTGCCGATACCGACAGCCCGGCGACGATGCTGCCCGAGTCGTCGCGCACTGCGGCGGCGATGCAGCGCACGCCGAGTTCGAGCTCCTCGTTGTCGCGCGCATAGCCGCGCGCACGCACCAGCGACAGCTCGCGCTCCAGCTTGGCGAGGTCGGTGAGGCTGTTGCGCGTGTGGCCGGCGAGCCCGGTACGCGTCGCGTAGGTGCGCACCAGTTTCGGCTCGTCGGCAGCGAGAAAGAGCTTGCCGCTGGAGGTCAGATGCAACGGCGCCCGCCCGCCGATCGCGCGTACCACCTGCATGCCCGAGCGCTCGCTGTACGTGCGCTCGATATAGACGATCTCGTCGCCCTGCCGCAGCGACAGGTTCACCGTCTGCCCGGTTTTGCGGTGCAGCTCGCGCATTGGCTCGAGCGCCGCTTCGCGCACCGACAGCCGCGCCTTGACCAGATTACCGAGTTCCAGCAGCCGCATGCCGAGCCGGTAGCTTCCCGGCACCTCCCCGCGGTCGACGAAGCGCCCCACGACCATGTCGTTCAAGATACGATGCGCGGTCGATGGATGCAGCGCGGTGGCTTGCGACAGCTCCTTCAGGCTCACCGGGTCGGAGTGGGCGGACAGCGCGTCGAGCAGCTTCATCATCCGGTCGATGACCTGGATCGAAGTCTTCTCGCGCGGGGCGGCGTTGGAGCGGGGGCGGGCAGGCATGGGATCGATGATGTTCGAGATGGCGGAATGTTACTCAGCCATGCGAAAAAGCAAACCGTGTCAGATCAAGGGATCCGTATGAGAGTCGGCCTTTTTGTGACCTGCCTGGTCGATCTGGTGCGGCCGCAGATCGGCTTTTCGGCGATCAAGCTGCTGGAGCGCGCCGGCTGCACCGTCGAGGTACCGGCCGCGCAGACCTGCTGCGGCCAGCCCGGCTACAACTCCGGCGATGTGCCGGTCGCGCGCGACTTGGCCCTGCAGGTGCTGCGCGCTTTCGAGAGCTACGACTATCTGGTCGCGCCCTCCGGTTCGTGCGTGGCGACGATCAAGACCGACTACCCGGAGCTCTTTGGCGACGATCCGGATCTGAAGGCCCGCTTCGATACCCTGGCGGCCAAGACCTATGAGTTGACCGACTTTCTGGTCAACGTGGCCAAGTTGCAGTCGCTCGACAGCGGCTTTGCCGGAGAGATCGCCTACCACGACTCCTGCTCGGGCTTGCGTTCGCTCGGGGTAAAGGCGCAGCCGCGCAAGCTGCTTGCCATGCTGCCCGGCGTAAGGCTCACCGAGATGGACGGCGCCGAACAGTGCTGTGGTTTCGGCGGAACCTTCTCGATCAAGTACGGCAACATCTCCACCGAGATCGTCGAGGAAAAGTGCCGCAACCTGGCCGCCTGCGGCGCCGGCGCGCTGGTGCTGGGCGATCTGGGCTGCATGCTCAACATCGAAGGCCGATTGCGCCGCAACGGCGACGAGAAGACGCGGGTGCTGCACGTGGCGCAGGTCTTGGCGGGGGACGCATGAAGCGCGAGCGGCTGCATGATTGGCTGATCGACTATTGCCCGGCGTACAGGAACCTCGGCGCGGACGAACGCGCGCTGGTGCTGAGCGAGGTGATCGCGGCCTACGAAACCGAAACTTCCAAGCGATTTCGGCACCTGCCGTGGGTGCTTGCTGTCCTTGCGGTTGGTGCGACGTTTATGTGGTGGCATCTCGGTGAGTCGCCGTTTGGGTTGATAGCCGCCTTGCTACCGGCGTTGGCCGGTTTGGGGGGCGCGCGCATCTTTGTGGCGGAGTACGTCGAGCGGAAGGTCCGTGAACGCGCCGAGGTCCGCGCGCGTGGATTTTTTCTCGCGCGGCAGAGGGGAGTCTGAGGATGCAAGTCCAATCGATGCACTTCAAGCCGCGCGCCGCGGAAAAGCTCGCCGATACGCGGCTGCGCAAGAACCTGACCAAGCTGTCGGACAAGTTCGTCACCGCGCGCGCCCGCGCGGTGACGGAACTCGACGACTTCGAGGCGGTGCGCGACGCGGCGGTCGAGAGGCGCAACCGCGCGCTCGATACGCTCGATGTCTGGCTCGAAACCTTCGAGCGCAACGCCACCGCGCGCGGTGCCACGGTGCTGTATGCGGAGAGTTACGCCGAAGCCGCGCGGCTGATTGTGGAGATCGCCCGTAAGCACGACGTGCGCCGCGCGATCAAGACCAAGTCGATGCTGTCGGAAGAGATCGACCTGAACGGCGCCCTCGCCGCCGCGGGCGTGCAGTCGATCGAAACCGATCTGGGCGAGTACATCCTGCAAATCAACGACAACGAAGCGCCGTCGCACATCATTGCGCCGGTGATCCACAAGGACAAGGACGAGATCTCCGATCTCTTCGCCCGCACCCACAAGACGCCCCGCAAGGAAGAGATCACGCAACTGACCGGCGAGGCGCGTGCGGTGCTGCGCGGGCACTTCGTCGCGGCGGACATGGGCATCACCGGTGCCAACTTCCTGATCGCCGAGACCGGCTCGGTTGCGGTCGTCACCAACGAGGGCAACGAGGGGATGTGCACCATCCTGCCGCGCGTGCACGTGGTGCTGGCCGGCATCGAGAAGGTGCTGCCCACACTGGAAGACGCCGCCACGCTGATGCGCCTGCTGCCGCGCTCGGCCACCGGGCAGCAGATTTCCAACTACTTTTCTTTGCTTTCGGGCACGCGCGCGGCGGGCGAGCCGGATGGGCCTGACCACCTGTACTACGTGCTGCTCGACGGCGGCCGCACCGGGCTGTTGGGCGGTGAGTTTCAGGAGATGCTGCGCTGTATCCGCTGCGGCGCGTGCATGAACCATTGTCCCGTCTACCAGAAGATAGGCGGCCATGCCTATGGCTGGGTCTACCCGGGGCCGATGGGTTCGGTGCTGACACCGAGCTACGTCGGCCTGGACCAGGCCATCGACCTGCCGCATGCCGCGACACTGTGCGGCCAGTGCAGCGTGGTCTGCCCGGTCAAGATCCCGCTGCCGGAGTTGCTGCGCAAGCTGCGCATCAAGCAGGTCGAGCGCGGCCTGCGGCCGTGGGTCGAGCGCGCAGCGCTGGCGGCCTGGGGTTATGCGGCGCGCCGGCCCAGCCTGTACCGGGCCGGCAGCCGGGTCGCCGCCCGTGCCCTCAAATGGATGGGTGGCGAAAAGGGTCGGATTACGTCGCTGCCGATTGGAAAAGGCTGGACCGACGGGCGCGACTTTCCGGCGCCGACCGGCAAGACGTTTCACGAGTTGTATCGCGAACGGCGGCGTTGATCAGGTGCGCCGCCGCTCTGCCGGCCTCGCGCCGCAGCCCTTGGCGCCTGCGCTGCGCGCCGAGCATCGCTGCGGCTTGCCGCGCGGACCTTGCCGTCGCTGCCTTTGGGCTACAAACGGGTGTTGGGCGCGAGATAGCGGCTGGTGGGGAAGTTCTTTTCCAGCACGCGGCCGACATCGGCCTGCAAGTCGCTCATGCCGAGCGCGCCGTACGAGCGCATCATGATCGCCAGCGCGCGCTCCGACGCCGGTGCGCCCTGGAAGTTGCGCAAGGCCGCCTGCGCGCGGTCGATCGCCGCGACGTAGGCGCTGCGCTGGTAGTAGTAGTAAGCGATGTTGACTTCGCTTTGCGCGAGCGCGTTGACCAGCCAGTTCATGCGGTCGCGCGCGTCGCGGGCGTAGCGGCTGTCTGGGTAGCGGGTGACCAGTTCCTTGAACGCGTCGAACGCCTCGCGCATGCCTTTCGGGTCGCGCGTGGTCGGGTCCTGGCCGAGAAAGTTGCCGAACAGACCGAGGTCGTCGGAGAAGAGCGCCAACCCCTTCAGGTAGTAGGCATAGTCGGCGGCCGGGCTGTTCGGATTGAGCTTCAAGAAGCGGTCGACCGCGGCCAGCGCCTGCGCCGTCTCGCCCTCGCGGTAGAAGCTGTAGGCGATCTCGAGTTGCGCCTGCTGCGCATAGCGGGTAAATGGGAAGCGCGCCTCCAGCTTTTGCAGATACTCGCGCCCTTTGGCCCAGTTGCCGCTGGACATTTCAGCCCGCGCCTCGACGAGGAACCGCTCGGCGTCCCACTTGCCGGTGTTATCTTTCTCGAACCAGTTACCGAAGCTGCTGCAACCGGTCAACACCGTGAGCGCAGCAGTCAGCAGGGCCAGTGCCAGGTTCCGGCGCCACAGTGCGTTCCCCATCATTGCGCAAGCGTTCCCGTTCTTTGGACGGCTCGATTCTATCGCCGGGGTCGATGGCGGGCGCCGCTGCGGCATCGGCCGAGCCTGCGGCGCAGACGGCGCAACGCTGGATCGTGCCCGGCGAGCATGCCGGCGAGCGCCTGGACTCGGTGTTGGCCGCGCTGCTCGACGGCCCCTCGCGCAGCCGCGTGCGAACGTGGATCGAAGCCGGTCGCGTGCGCCTCAATGGCCGCCTGCCGCGCCCCCGCGACGTGGTCGCCGCGGGCGACGCGATCGATGTCGAGGCGGCGGCCGAACCGGCGCATTCGGCCGACGCGCCAGAGGCGATGCAGCTTGCCATCGTCTACGAGGACGCCGAGTTGTTGGTGCTGGACAAGCCGGCGGGGCTGGTGGTGCATCCGGCAGCCGGGCATTGGTCGGGCACGCTGCTCAACGGGTTGCTGGCCTTCGACCCGGCGCTGGCCGCGCTGCCGCGTGCCGGGATCGTGCATCGGTTGGACGCCGACACCACGGGTCTGATGGTGGTTGCCCGCACGCTGCGGGCGCAAGCCGATCTGGTGCGGCAGCTACAGGCGCGCACGGTGACGCGCGAGTACTGGGCGCTCGTCTTCGGCGCCGCGCCGCTGGCGGGGCGGGTCGACGCGGCGCTGGCGCGCGACCCGCGCAACCCGCTGCGCTTCAAGACCAGCCGCGCCGCGGGCGCGCGCGAGGCGGTGACGCACTTCCGGCGGATCGATCACGTCGATCTTGAGCCGCTCAAGGTCAGCTGGCTCGCCTGTCGGCTGGAGACGGGCCGCACGCATCAGATACGCGTGCATCTGGAATCGATCGGCCACCCGCTGGTAGGCGACCCGGTGTACCGCCGCGGGCGGCCGGCGCTGCGCACCGACGACGCGCGCGTCGCGCTGCTGGCCGGCTTTGCCCGACAGGCCTTGCACGCCTGCGCGCTACGGCTTGAGCACCCGGCCAGTGGCCGGTCGATGGGCTGGTTTCGCGCGCCGCCGGCCGACTTGCGTGGTCTGGCCAAGGCGCTCGGCTTCAAGGGCATGGGTCGCCCAATCAAGGTGTTCGAATGAGCGTGCACGGCGATTGGATCGTTCCCGCATGGGCGGCGCCGCGCCCGGTTCGAGCGCTCTTCACCACGCGGCGGGGTGGCGTTTCCACCGGCCCGTGGGGCGGCTGGCCAGAGCGCGCCGGCGGCATGAACCTCGGCGCGGCGAGCGGCGACGACCCGCGCATCGTGCAAGCCAACCGGCGCCTGCTGCGCGCCAGCGTGCCGGCCAAGCCACGCTGGTTGCAGCAAGTGCACGGTGCGGTCGTGGTCGATGCGGAAGCGGTGGCGCAGCCGCCGCCGGCGGACGCCGCGGTCGCTTGCACCGCGGGAGTGGTCTGCGTGGTCACCGTGGCCGACTGCGTGCCCGTGCTGCTCGCCGATGTCCACGGCCGTGCGGTGGCCGCGGGGCACGCCGGCTGGCGCGGACTGGCCGCAGGCGTCTTGCAAGCGACGGTGGCGCGGATGCGCGAACGGCTGGCCGATCCTGCCGCGCAGATCGTCGCCTGGCTTGGCCCGGCGATCGGACCGACGCGGTTCGAAGTCGGCGGCGAGGTGCGCGCGGCCATGCAGACGCGCCTGCCGCAGGCGGCAAAGGCCTTCGCGGCGCAGGGCGACGGCAAGTGGCTCGCCAATCTTTTCGCCCTCGCGCGCCAGGCGCTGGCGCAGGTTGGCGTCACCGAGGTCACGGGCGGCGAGCATTGCACCGCGAGCGACGCGCGGCGCTTCTACAGCCACCGGCGCGATCGCGGCGTAACCGGGCGCCATGCGGCGCTGATCTGGATCGGCGACGGCGCGAGCCGACGTTCGGTCGAAAGCGTTTGACACCCTTGCCGGCGGGTAGCGACAATCGCCGCAAAACACCTCCCGGAGAGACAGTCGATGGTCACGAAGTCCCGCGCCGCGCGTCGCGCGGTTGCGAAAGTCACGCCTCGCGCCAAGCCGGCGCCCGCGCACGTCCCTGCCGCCGAGCCGGCCGCCAGCGCGTCTGCCGATACCACGGAAGCGCCCTGGATGCAGTGGTGGTCGAGCATGGTGGGCGGCGCCCCGTCGCTGCCGGAGATGCCGCGCATGCAGATGGAGCCGGCCAAGCTCGTCCAGTTGCAGCAGGACTACGTGCAGCAACTGAGCCAGTTGTGGCGCGACTTTTTCGAGCACCCCGAGCAGATGGCGCAGCCGCTGCGCGATAACCGCTTCGCCGACGCGGCCTGGCAGAAGAATCCGCTGGCCGCCTTTTACGCGCGGACTTACCTGCTGAACTCGGACTTCATGAATCGCCTCGCCGACACGGTCGAAAGCGACAAGAAGACCAAGAAGCGGATCAAGTTCGCCGTGTCGCAGTTCGTCGATGCGGCGTCGCCTTCCAACTACCTGGCGCTCAACCCCAAGGCGCAGGAAACGCTGATCGAAACGAAGGGCGAGAGCCTCAAGGCCGGCTTGGCCAATCTGGTCGCCGACATTCAGCGCGGCAGGATCACCCAGACCGACGAGGGCGCCTTCGAAGTCGGCCGCAACGTCGCCACTACCGAAGGCGCGGTCGTCTTCCAGAACGAGCTGATGCAGTTGATTCAGTACAAGCCGCTGACCGCCAAGGTCTACCAGCGGCCGTTCGTGTTGGTGCCGCCGTGCATTAACAAGTTCTACATCATGGACTTGCAGCCGGAGAACTCGTTGGTGCGGTTCTTCGTCGAGCAGGGGCACACGGTGTACCTGGTGTCGTGGAAGAACCCGCAGCAGAGCGAAGCCAAGGTCACCTGGGACGACTACGTCGAAGCCGGCCCCGTCGCCGCGCTGCACGTCGCGCAGGAGCTGAGCCGCCAGAAGCAGGTCAATGTGCTGGGCTTCTGTGTCGGCGGCACGCTGGTCGCCTGTGCGCTGGCCGTGATGTATGCGCGCGGAGAGCGGCCGGTGGCGAGCCTGACGCTGATGACCTCGCTGCTCGACTTCGAAGACACAGGCATCCTCGACGTATTCATCGACGAGGCGCATGTGCGGTTGCGCGAGAAGCAACTGGGCAAGGGCGGGCTGATGCCAGGCAAGGATCTCGCCAACGCGTTTTCCAGCCTGCGGCCGAACGACCTCGTGTGGAACTACGTGGTCAGCAACTACTTGGAGGGCAAGCAGCCGCCCGCCTTCGACCTGCTGTACTGGAACGGCGACTCCACCAATCTGCCCGGGCCGATGTACGCCTGGTACCTGCGCAACACCTATCTGGAAAACAACCTGATCGTGCCGAACAAGGTCAAGGTCTGCGGGCTGCCGCTCGATCTGACGCGCATCGACGTGCCGACCTACGTGTTCGCCGCGCGCGAGGATCACATCGTGCCGTGGAAGGCGGCGTATGCCTCCGCGCGGGCACTCGCCGGCGTGCCGCAAGGCCAGCTGCGCTACGTGCTCGGCGCGAGCGGGCATATCGCTGGCTCGATCAACCCGGCGTCCAAGAACAAGCGCAACTACTGGGTCGGCCCCGCCGGCAAGCTGCCCGCCAACAGCGAGGCCTGGCTCAATACGGCGACCGAAGTGCCCGGCAGTTGGTGGAACGACCATGCCAAGTGGCTCGCCCCGTACGGCGGTCCGCAGGTGCCGGCGCCGAAGCACTACGGCAATGGGAAGTTCAAGCCGATGGAGCCGGCGCCGGGAAGTTACGTGAAGGAAAAGGCTTGATCTGCCTGTCGTGATACCTCACTGGCCAGCGGTCTTCCCTCACCCGGCCGCTTCGCGGCCACCCTCTCCCGGTGGGAGAGGGTTGTAAAGGCCCCTCTTCCTTCGGGAGAGGGGTTGGGGTGAGGGAAGAACGCCGAGAATCGCTCAACAATCAACCCGCGAGACACTCGCTCGACAACCCACCAAGGAGACAGCACAAATGACCAAACTCGCATACGTGACCGGCGGCATGGGCGGCATCGGCACGGCCATCTGCCGCAAGTTCCACGACATGGGCTTCAAGGTGATCGCCGGCTGCGGCCCGACCCGCGACCACGCCAAGTGGCTGGCCGAGCAGAAGGCCGCCGGCTACACCTTCTACGCCTCGGTCGGCAACGTCTCCGACTGGGATTCGACCAAGGCCGCGTTCGAAATAGTGCGCGCCGAGCACGGCAACCCGGACATTCTCGTCAACAACGCCGGCATCACGCGCGACGGCGTGTTCCGCAAGATGTCGCTCGACGACTGGCGCGCCGTGATCGAAACCAACTTGAACAGCATGTTCAACGTCACCAAGCAGGTGATCGACGGCATGCTCGACAAGGGCTGGGGCCGGATTGTCAACATCGGCTCGGTCAACGGCGAGAAGGGCCAGTTCGGCCAGGTCAACTACTCGACGGCCAAGGCCGGCATGCACGGTTTCACGATGGCGCTGGCGCAGGAAGTCGCCAGCAAGGGCATCACCGTCAACATCGTCTCTCCCGGCTACATCGCCACCGACATGGTGATGGCCGTCCGCGAAGACGTGCGCGAGAAGATCATCCAGACGATCCCGGTCAAGCGCTTCGGCAAGCCCGAGGAAATCGCCTCGATCGTCGGTTGGCTGGCGACCGACGATGCCGGCTTTACCACCGGCGCCGATTTTTCGTGCAATGGTGGCCTGCACATGCGTTGACGAACGCCGATCAAGCTACTGCGCGGCCCAACTTCGGCCCTGCGGTGCTCGCCGTACCGTTCGTACGGGTGCGCTCCTCGGGCTGACCTTGGGCCGCTCGCTACGCTTGCTCGGCATTCGTCGACCGGAACTGCCGCAGGCGAGGACTACAATCGTTTCACCTGTCGGGAAGTCCCCGCTGCCGCCCAAGGAAGTCCGATGCCCGCCGCCCGCATGATCAAGAAGTACCCGAACCGCCGCCTGTACGACACGCGGACCAGCACCTACATCACGATTGCCGACGTCAAGGAACTGGTGCTGGCGCAGGAGGAGTTCCAGGTGGTCGATGCCAAGACCGGCGAAGACCTGACGCGGCAAATCCTGCTGCAAATCATCCTGGAGGAAGAAGCGGGCGAGAACACCCCGGTGTTCACGCCGCCGGTGCTGTCGCAGATCATCCGCAGCTACGGCAACGCGATGCAGGGCTTCATGGGCTCGTACCTGGAGAAGAACATCCAGGCCTTCATCGACATCCAGCAGAAGCTGCAAGAGCAAAGCCGCGCCTTCTACGACACCAACAAGGTCGGCCCCGACATGTGGAACCAGTTTTTGAGCATGCAGGCGCCGATGGTGCAGACGATGATGACGAGCTATCTGGAGCAGTCGAAGAACCTGTTCGCGCAGATGCAGGAGAACATGCAGACGCAGGCGCGGTCGATGTTCGGCGGGTTTCCGGGTTTCCCCGACAAGAAGTGAAAAAGACGGCGGCTGCGCCGCCTGCGAACGCCCGCTGCGCGGGCTATGAGCTTCGCGCTCGGGCGGCTTAGCTCACCGAGCGCGCCAGCGCGATCACAGCGGCCGCAGGCCGCGTCATCTTCACCCGAGATGGTTACGCGTCGCCAACGAACTCCTGTCGCCTCGCCATCTCGTGCCCCGAGTGTCGGCTTCGTCTCGCTCGGCTGCCCCAAAGCCCTGGTCGGCTCGGAACGCATCCTGACGCAACTGCGCGCCGAGGGCTATGCGGTCAGTCCTTCGTACGAAGGCGCCGACCTGGTGGTGGTCAACACCTGCGGCTTCATCGACAGCGCGGTCGCCGAGTCGCTCGACGCCATCGGCGAGGCGCTGCGCGAAAACGGCCGGGCGATCGTCACCGGTTGCCTCGGGGCCAAGACCGACGGCGGCGAAAACCTCGTGACCAAGGTGCATCCCAAGGTGCTCGCGGTGACCGGCCCGCACGCCACCGACGAGGTGATGGCGGTGGTGCACGAGCATCTGCCCAAGCCGCACGATCCCTTCGTCGATCTGGTGCCGCCGGCCGGCATCAAGTTGACGCCGAAGCATTACGCCTATCTCAAGACTTCCGAAGGCTGCAACCACCGGTGCAGCTTTTGCATCATCCCGTCGATGCGCGGCGATCTCGTCTCGCGTCCGATCGGCGAGGTGCTGCGCGAGGCGGAAAACCTCGTCAAGCAGGGCGTGCGCGAGATC
>JAJTHJ010000072.1 GCA_021298875.1 Burkholderiales bacterium
GCTGCTCTACCCGCTGCAACTAGCGGTGCTGCTGCCGGTGCGGGCGGCCGAGGCGGTGGGCGACTACTTCGCGTCGGCCACCGCCTTGGCGCGCGAAAACAACGAGCTGCGCCGCAGCCTGGCCGAACAGGCGCAGGCCGTGCAGCAGGCGCGCCAGTTGCAGGCCGAAAACGACCGCCTGCGCGCGCTGCTCGCCGCGCGCGAGCGGGCGGCCGTGCCGGGCTTGCTGGCGCAGGTCGTCTACGAGTCGCCCGACCGCTTCAGCCGCAAGCTGGTGGTCGATCGCGGCGCCGCCCAGGGCGTGCGCCCCGGCCAGCCGGTGATCGACGACCGTGGAGTGGTGGGCCAGGTCACGCGCAGCTTTCCGCTTACGGCCGAGGTCACGTTGCTCACCGACAAGGAGCAGAGCATTCCGGTGCAGATCGTGCGTAACGGCCTGCGCGGGGTCGCCTTCGGCGGAGCCGAGCCGGGCACGCTCGAGCTGCGCTTCATGGCCGCCAACGCCGACCTCGTGGCCGGCGACGAGGCGCTCACCTCCGGGCTGGACGGCGTCTACCCGGCCGGGCTGGCCGTGGCGCGCGTGGAGCGGGTCGAGCGCGTCGGCGGCGAGCAGTTTGCGCGGGTGGTGATGCGGCCGGCCGCTGGAGTCGACGCGCACACGCACCTGCTCGTGTTACAGGTCGAGCCGGCCGCGGTGGCGCCGCCGCCGGCGGTCGAACCCGCCCGCGGGCGCGATGCGCGCCGGCGGCCGTAAGCGCAGGCACGGAGAGGAGTGGCTATCGTGAGCCGCTGGTGGAGCCGATTGCGCGCAAGCTTCGCGCCCCCGCATCCGAGCACGCTGGCGCCGATCCAGTTGCCGACCGGCGGCATCGTCTCCACGGGGCAACCGACCATTCTGCTGCGGCCGGCCAACCCGCTGTTCGTCTGGGGCTCGATCGTCGTGGCGCTGCTGTTGGCCTTGTTGCCCTTCGGCGCCAGCCCCTGGGTGCCCGACTGGGTCGCCCTGGCGCTCGTGTTCTGGAACGTGCACCAGCCGCGGCGGGTCGGCATGGCGGCGGCTTTCGTGCTTGGCCTGCTGCTTGATGTGCATGCCGGCGCGCTGCTCGGCGAGCACGCACTCGCCTACACGCTGCTCACCTACGGCGCCATCGCGCTGCACCGGCGCGTGCAGTGGTTTCCGATTGGCGGCCAGATGCTGATCGTGCTGCCCCTGCTGCTGCTGGCGCAGGCCGTGGTGCTGCTGGTGCGGCTGTGGGTGGGGGGCGAGTTTCCCGGTTGGAGTTACTTCTTGTCGGCCGTCGTCGGTACCCTGTTATGGCCGCTGCTCACCCGCCTGCTGCTGGCGCCGCAGCGACGGCCCTTGGAACGCGACGAGACGCGACCGCTCTAACGTAAGCCATGACGATCTCCCTGCGCGCCGCCGCTCGTTTCTCCCTCCCCTTCAAGGGGAGGGCGGGGTGGGGATGGGTTCTGCGACGGGGTGGCGAAACCCATCCCCCTCCCCACCTCCCCCTTGAAGGGGGAGGAGTTGCCATCGTCGCGCCGTAGCCATGGCCTGGTTCTCCCGCCGCCGCAAACGCCGCCGCTCGCTGAACGAGTCGATGCTCTCGTTCGGCCCGCGCATCGGTGCGCTGCGCGATACCGGGCAGGCGCTGGCGCAGCTGCGCATCCGCCTGGCCGTGGCGGCCGGCTTCGTGCTGGTCTGCTTCGGCCTGCTGCTGGCGCGCTTTGTCTGGTTGCAGGTGGTCAAGCACGAAGAACTGCACGCCCGCGCCGAGGCCAACCGCACCGCGCAGGTGCCGGTGACCGCCAACCGCGGGCTGATCAAGGACCGCAACGGCGCCATCGTCGCCCGCAATTACTCGGCCTACACGCTGGAGATCAACCCGCGCGAAGTGGCCAATCTGCCGGCGCTGATCGACGAACTCGCCACGGTGATCGACATCCAGCCGCGCGACCGCCGTCGCTTTCAGAAGCTGCGCGAGGAGCTGAAGGCGGCCGACTCGATCCCGATTCGCACCCGCTTGACCGAGGCCGAGGTCGCGCGCTTTGCCGCGCACCGCTACCGCTTCCCGCAGGTGGAGATCAAGGCGCGGCTGTTTCGCGACTATCCGCTCGGCCCGACCGCGGCGCACCTGCTCGGTTACATCGGCCGGGTCAGTGCGCGCGATCAGGAGCGGATCGAAAAGTTCAAAGACCCGGCCGACTACCTCGGCACCGAGTACATCGGCAAGATCGGCGTCGAATACAGCTACGAAGAAGACCTGCACGGCACCTCCGGCAGCGCGCAGGTGGAGATCACCGCCGGCGGCCGCGCGGTGCGCACGCTGCGCTCGACGCCGGCGCAGCCGGGGGCAAACCTGATGCTGGCCGTCGATATCGGCTTGCAGCAGGTGGTCGAGCAGGCGTTCGGCGACCGCCGCGGCGCGCTGATCGCCATCGAACCGGCCTCCGGCGACATCCTCGCCTTCGTGTCGATGCCGACCTTCGACCCCAACCTGTTCGTCGACGGCATCGACCCCAAGGCCTGGGACGAGCTGAACAACGATCCCGACAAGCCGCTGCTGAACCGCGCGCTGCGCGGCACCTATCCGATTGGCTCCACCTACAAGCCGTTCATGGCGCTGGCCGGGCTGCACCTGGGCAAGCGCAAGCCGGAGACCAACATCCACGACCCCGGCTTCTTCATGCTTGGCGACCACAAGTTCCGCGACAGCGCCAAGGTGCCGCTCGGGCCGGTGAACCTGCACCGCTCGATCGTCGTCTCCAGCGACGTGTACTACTACACGCTCGCCCACGAACTGGGCGTGGATGCGATTCACGACTTCATGAAGCCGTTCGGCTTCGGCCAGATCACCGGCATCGATCTGGACGGCGAGCAAACCGGCATCCTGCCCTCCAGCGAATGGAAGCAGCGCCGCTTCAAGCAGAAGTGGCACGCCGGCGAGACGATCTCGATCGGCATCGGCCAGGGCTACAACGCCTTCACGCTGCTGCAACTGGCGCAGGCCACGGCAGTGCTCGCCAACCGCGGCGTGGTGATGCGCCCGCACGTGGTCAAGTCCGTCGAAGACCCGGCCACCGGCGACAAGCGCCTGACCGTTCCGGCCGAGAGCTACCGCATCGATCTGAAGCCCGAGTACGTGCAGGCTGTCATTGATGCGATGGTCGATGTCAACGTCGGCGGTACCGGCCGCCGCGCCTTTGCCGGCGCGCCGTACAAGGTGGCCGGCAAGACCGGCACCGCGCAGGTGTTCACCGTCAAGCAGAACGAGAAGTACGACGCGCGCAAGATCGACGAGCGGCTGCGCGACCACTCGCTGTTCATCGCCTTCGCCCCGGCCGAGGCGCCGAAGATCGCGCTGGCGCTGCTGGTGGAAAACGGCGGCTTCGGTTCTGAGGCCGCTGCGCCCATCGCCCGCGCCGCGCTCGACTACTACCTGCTCGGCAAGCTGCCGGCCGACACACCGCCCGTGGTGGCCGCCGACGCGCCGCCGGCCGCCGGGCGCGCCACGCCATGAACGACGGCCTGCTGGCGCGGCGTGGTGCCGACTTCATGCGGCGGTGGCTGGCCGCCTTCGACCCGACGCTGCTCGCCACGGTGGCGGCACTGGCCACGCTCGGCATGCTGACGCTGTACTCGGCGGGCGCGGATTTTCCCTGGCGTTTCACCGACCAGTTGCGCAACCTCTCCATCGCCGCCGCAGTGATGCTGGTGGTGGCCAACGTGCCCACGCTGTGGCTGATGCGGGTGGCCGTGCCCGCCTACCTGCTCGGCGTGGCGCTGCTGGTCGGGGTGGAGGTGGCCGGCGTCACTGTCAAAGGCGCCACCCGCTGGCTCGACCTCGGTGTGGCGCGCATCCAGCCCTCGGAGATCATGCGGCTGGCGCTGCCGCTGATGCTCGCCTGGTACTTCCACAAGCGCGAAGGGCGCATCGGCACGGTGGATTTTCTGTTCGCGGTGGTGCTGGTGGGCGTGCCGGTGACGCTGATCGTGCACCAGCCCGATCTGGGCACGGCGCTGCTCGTGCTCGCTGCCGGCTGCTACGTCATCTTCTTTGCCGGGCTGCCGTGGAAGTGGCTCGCCGTGCTGGCGGTGGGGGCGGTGGCCGCGCTGCCGGTGGTGTGGAACCTGATGCACGACTACCAGCGCCAGCGCGTGCTGACGCTGATCGACCCGTCGCAGGACCCGCTCGGCAAGGGCTTCCACACGCTGCAAGCGAGCATCGCCATCGGCAGCGGCGGCGCCTTCGGCAAGGGCTGGTTGCAGGGCACGCAGACGCACCTGGAGTTCATCCCCGAGCGCACCAGCGACTTCATCTTCGCGGTCTACGCGGAGGAGTTCGGCCTGGTCGGCAACTTGCTGCTGCTGGCGCTGTTCCTCGTGCTGATCCTGCGCGCGCTGGCGATCGCCGCCACGGCGGCGACCCTGTTCGAGCGCCTGCTTGCGAGCGCGATCGGGCTGATCCTCTTCACCTATGCCTTCGTCAACATGGGCATGGTCAGTGGCATCCTGCCCGTAGTCGGCGTGCCGCTGCCCTTCGTCAGCTACGGCGGCACCGCGCTGGTGACACTCGGCTTGGCCATCGGCATGCTGATGAGCATCCAGCGCAACCGCCGCCTGATGCAGACATGACCAACGCGCCGCACCCAAAAAATAGGGGTCAGACCCCTATTTCCGGAAATAGGGGTCTGACCCCTATTTTTTTGTGGTCACGGTTTCTTCTGTTCTTTTCCGTTTGTGGGCTCTTTGTGTTGGCGGGGTGCAGTTCGACGCCGAAGCCGGCGGCGTCGGGCGGCAAGTTCTACCAAAACGACGGGCCGCCGAAGGAGGTGCCGGCCGGTCTGCTCGACACGCCCGATGCGGTGCCGCGGGTCGAGCCGTTCCGCGCCGCCACGCTGCGGCCCTATACGGCGCTGGGCAAGTCCTACACGCCGACGACCACCGACGCGCCGCTGCGCGAGCGCGGGCTGGCGTCGTGGTACGGGCGGCAGTTTCACGGTGCGCGCACGGCCACCGGTGAGATCTACGACATGTTCGCGATGACCGCGGCGCACCCGACTATGCCGCTGCCGAGCTATGCGCGGGTGACGCGCATCGGCACCGGCGCCAGCGTGATCGTCCGCGTGAACGACCGCGGGCCGTTTCACGAGGGGCGGATCATCGACTTGTCGTACGTCGCTGCGCAAAAGCTCGGCATCAGCGCCACGGCGATGGTCGAGGTCGAGCGCCTGACGCACGAGCAGATCGCCTCCGGCCAGTGGCGGCGCGACACACAACTGGCAAAGGCGCCGGCGCAGACCGCGACCCCACCCGCAGCGGCTGTCCCGGTTCCGGTTGCGCCGGTGGCGGCGGTCGCCACGACGGCCGTGGTCGCGCCGCCGCCTGCCGCGGTGCCGACGCCGCTGCCTTCACTGCCGGCCGCTGCCGCATCGACCTCGCCGCCGCAGCAGCCGTCCTCCCCGACGCAGGCCGCTGCAGCCGGCGGCTGGGCCGTGCAACTCGGCGCCTTCGCCCAAGCTGCCAATGCCGAGTCGCTGCGTGACAGCCTCGCCACCGCGCTGCAGCGCGCCGGCCAGGAGCTTGCGCCGCGTATCGAACACGACGGCAGCGTCTACCGTGTGCTGGTGGGCGATGCGGCAGACCGCACAGCCGCCGCCGCGCTCGCCGCGCGGCTCGAATCCCTGTTGGCGCGCGACGTCGCGCTGTATCGTCGCCCGCAATGACCTGCCACCGGAGCCTGCCCGCATGAACCTCGCCGACCTCAAAGCCATCACCGACCGCAAGTGGGACGAAGACCTGCTGCCGCGCCTCGCGGACTACGTGCGCGCGCCGGCCAAGTCGCCCGCCTTCGACGCCAGCTGGGCCGCGCACGGCCATCTCGAGTCCGTGGTGCGCGAGGCGCAGGCCTGGGGCGCCGCGCAGAAGATCGCCGGCCTGAAGATCGAGATCGTCGCCATCGAAGGCCGCACGCCCTGCATCGTGTTCGATGCGCCGGCCACCGGCGGCTTCGGCCACGCGCGCACGGTGCTCTTCTACGGGCACCTGGACAAGCAGCCGGAGATGACCGGCTGGCGCGACGACCTCGGCCCCTGGACCCCGAAGATCGAGGGTGACCTGCTCTACGGCCGCGGCGCCGCCGACGACGGCTACGCGATCTACGCGGCGCTGACGCTGATCGGCGCACTCGACGCACAAGGCACGCCGCGCCCGCGCTGCGTGGGCCTGATCGAGACCTGCGAAGAATCCGGCTCGCCCGACCTGCCCGCGTACCTGGAGTTGCTCACGCCGCGCTTTGGCGACGTGGCGCTGGTGGCGGGACTGGACTCGGGTTGCGGCGACTACGAGCGGCTGTGGGTCACCACCTCGCTGCGCGGGCTGGCAGGCGGCGCGCTGACGGTCGAAGTGCTCGAAGAAGGCGTGCACTCGGGCGCTGCCTCCGGCCTGGTGCCGAGTTCCATGCGCATCGCGCGCCAGCTGCTCAACCGCATCGACGACCCGGCCACCGGGCGCGTGCTCGACGAGGTGTTCCACGCCGCGATCCCCGCCGAGCGCATCGAGCAGGCGCAGCGCGCCGGCAGCATCCTGGGTGATGCGGTGTGGAAGCAGTTCCCCTGGGTCGGCTGCAACCACGGCGGCGACGCGCAGGCGCATGCGCTGCCCACCACCACCGATCCGGTCGAAGGCATCCTCGCCCGTACCTGGCGGCCGGCGCTGTCGGTCACCGGCGCGGCGGGCTTCCCGAGTGTGGACAACGCCGGCAACGTGCTGCGGCCGAAGACCACCTTCAAACTCAGCCTGCGGCTGCCGCCCACGGTGGACGGCGAACGCGCACAGCACGCGCTTGGCAAGCTGCTCACCACACAACCGCCCTACAACGCGCGTGTGACCTTCAGCGGCGACCATGCCGCCAGCGGCTGGAACGCGCCGGCCACCGCACCGTGGCTGGCGCAGGCGGCCAATGCCGCCTCGCGCGCCGCCTGGGGCAAAGACGCGGCCTGGATCGGCGAAGGCGGCACGATCCCCTTCATGAACATGCTGGGCAACTACTTTCCCGAAGCGCAGTTCCTCGTCACCGGCGTGTTGGGCCCCAAGTCCAACGCGCACGGCCCCAACGAGTTCCTGCACATCCCGATGGTCAAGAAGCTGACCCAGGCGGTCGCGGCGATCGTGGCCAGCGTGCCGGGCGGCTGATCCGTCAGCGCGGCGCACGTGCCACCGGCAGGAGCAGCGTGACCGTCGTGCCGCCGGCGCCGGAGGCGAAGTCGATGCTGCCGCCCAGTTCGGCGGCGCGCCGGCGAAGATTGCCCAGGCCGCGCCCGGCGTGCGCCTGTGCCGGATCGAAGCCGCGCCCGTCGTCGGCGATGCGCACCACTGCCGCGTCGCCGTCGGTGGCCGTCTCCACCCGCACCCTCGTCGCGCCGGCGTGCTTGATGGTGTTGGTCAGCACCTCCTGCACGATGCGCAGCACGTGCAGCGCGGCGGCCGGGTCGAGCCAGGGCAGGGCCGGCACCGGCTGCACCGCCCACTCGATGGTGAGGCCCGCCGCCTCCAGCCGGTGGCCGAGCCGGTAGCGCAGCGCACCGAGAAGCGCCAGCAGATCGTCGCCGGCGGGCTCCAGCGAGTCGATCGTCAACTGCAAGTCTTCGATGCACTCGCGCAGCGTGGCGGCCACCTGCGCCGGCGCCATCTGGCCGCGCTCGACCATCGCCAGCGACGTCATCAGCGCCCCGCCCAGGCCGTCGTGCATGTCGCGCATCAGGCGCGCGCGTTCCTCGGCCAGCACGCGCTTGCTCTCGATGACGGCCAGTTCGTCGAAGGCGGCGCGCAGGCGGGTTTCGGCGGCCTGCACGCGGTCGGCCAGCTCGACGTTCAGCCGCCGTGCCTCGGCCACCGAGCGGGCGTGGCGCACCGCGGCGGCGTAGGCGAAGCTCGCCATCGAGGGCAGCGCGGCAAACGGCATCACGAACATGCTGGTGGCCGGCAGCCAGTTGATCATCAGCAGCAGGTCGTGGATGCCGAAGGCGAACATCGTCCACAGCGCCACCGCCATGAACACGGTGGCCACATCGCGTTGCTTGCGCGCGCGCGCACCGACCACCAGCAACAGCCCGACCGACGCCGCACCGGTGACCGCGTAGATCCACGGCGCCAGCGCATAGTCGGCGAGCGGGCCGATGCCGGGCAGCGAGGCCAGCGCCAGCAGCACGGCGGCCAGCAGCACCGCACGCTCGATCCGCCACGGCCGCAGGCCGACCAGCCGCGCACTGAAGGCGAAGGTCAAGGCCACCACCCAGACCAGCGAGTTGACTGTCAGCCAGTCGGCCCAGGCCACCCCGGCCGCACTCGGCACCGGCTGCCACGTGTAATGCAGCAGGCGCAGCACCCAGGCCAGCGCCGCCGCGCCAAACAGCAGATACATCGGCTCGCGCTGGCGCCAGCCGGCCAGCAGCGCGAACAGCCCGGTCGCCACGAACAACCACTGCAAAGCGCGCGGCAGATCCAGTTGCAGCGCGATGCGCCAATTGGCCTGCCGGGTCAGCTCCGCGGCCGGGCCGATGCGCGGCGCTGTCAGGTACGGCTAACGGTACGGGTAAGTGGCGAGCAGCAGCTCGTTGTCGCCCGGGCGCAGCAGCGCCTCGGGCAGATCGAGCAGCAGCGGCCGATTCCAGGTACGGCGAAACCGCGCCTCGGGACCCAGGCTGGCTGCGACGGCCACGCCGTTGAGCAGCCACTCGTAGGGCTCGACCGCCCACACCGGCACGTACAGCGCCAGCGGCTCGCCCGCGGCGCGCGGCGGCAGTGCGAAGCGCCAGCGCACCCATGAGACCGACGGGCCGGAGACGCCCTTTGCGGCGGCGCCCGGGCCATCGATGCTGAAGCGGTCGGCGGGCACGGCCCAGTCGACCCAGGTCGCATCCGCCGGCGGCGGGCGCGTGCTGGGCACGTGCGCAAGCGGCGACGCGATGGGTTGGCGCCACCACTGCGCCTGCTCGAGCACGACCGTGCCGGCGCCGGCTGCACCGGCGGCCAGCGCGAGGCTAATGGCGAAGCAGACCGCGGCGCCGCGCTTCAAAGATGGCCTCCGTCTTCGACGACACCTGAAGTTTGCGGTACACGCGGCGCGCGTAGGTGGTGGTCGTGTGGATCGATACGCCGAGCAAGCGGCTCGCCTCCTCGAAGGTGAAGCCCTTGGCGATGTAGTCGAGCACCCGCCACTCCTGCTCGGACAGCGCCTCGCCGTCGTCGTTGGCCACCGGCGGCGCCGGCGCCGCCTCGCGGCCGCCGACCCGCTGCAGCAGCCGGCGCGCGATCAGCGGCGACAGCGGCGAGCCGCCCGCGCGCAGCAGGCGGATCTGCTCGGCGACATCCGGCGGCGTGACCGCCTTCAACAGGTAGCCGGTGGCGCCGGCCTCGATTGCGCGCAGCACGTGGTCTTCGTCGCCGAAGACGGTGATCACCATCGAGGCGCAGTTCGGCTGCCGCTCGCTGGCGTAGCGGATCAGGTCCACGCCGTCGGCATCGGGCAGGCCCAGATCGACCAGCAACACGTCGGCCGGCGTGTTCTCGATCAGCCTGCGGCCCGCGGCGCCGTTGGCCGCACGCCCGGCGAGCACGAGGTCGGGCGCCTGCGCGATGGTCTGCGCAAACGCCGCAGCAAAGCGCGGATCGTCCTCGACCACGAGGACGCGGATCGGGAACGGGGTGGTCGCAGGCATGGCATCAATTTTTGCCGATCCCGCGAATGTGGATCGTCGAATTTTCACGGGTGTTTGTCGCATGTTCATGCGACACGCGCGGCTTTCCGTCGATGGAACATGAAGCCTTCCGCGGCACCGGATCGCATCCAACGCTGCGATTCTCGAAGAGAGGGTCATCGATGAGCACCACATTCTTTGGCACAGCGTGGCGCGGACTCGCGCCGGTAGGCTTGGCATTGGTTCTTGCGGCCTGCGGGGGCGACGACGTCGAGGTGCGTGTCGCAGAAGGGGCTGCGGCGCCCGTGGGCACGACTCCGCCGGCGCCAGCGCCCGTCCCCACCCCCGCGCCGGTAATCGTCACGCCGCCGCAGGCGCAGAGCGCCACCGCCGGCGGCAGCGCGACGTTCAGCGTCGCGGCCACGGGCGAGGCATTGAACTATCAGTGGCTGCGCGGCGACACACCCATTGCCGAGGCCACCGGCGCCAGCTACACCACCCCTTCGACGGCACTCGCCGACAACGGCGCGACCTTCACGGTGCGGGTGTGCAGCGGCCCGCCGGCGAACGGCAACTGTGTCAACAGCACGGCGGTTGCTCTGACAGTCACGGCGCCGATCGGCATCGGTCCGCCGGGCGGCACCGTCGATGGACCCAACGGCACCCGCGTGGTGGTGCCCGCGGGGGCGCTGACGACGTATGTCGACATCGCTATCGCCGCAGCCGGGACCGCGGGTGTGCCGTCCTTCCCGCCCAGCGGCGTGAGTGCAATCGGCAACGCGTATGCGTTTACCCCGCACGGTACCGCCTTCGCCCAGCCCGCCACCGTGCGCGTGCCCTTCGATCCGGCCGCGCTGCCGGCAGGCGCGACACCGCGGCTGTACCGGGCGGAACCCGGTGGCAGTTACGCGGAAGTCGCCGGCGCCACGGTCAGCGGCAACTTTCTGGAAGCGCAAGTCGGCCGTTTCTCGTTCTTCGGCCCAGGGGCCGTCCCGCCGCCGCCCAGCGCACTGCGGTTCTCGGAGATTTCGGCCTCCTGCGCGCGCGAGTCGCTGTCGGGCAATGTCTACTGCTGGGGCCGCCAAGGCGACATCGCGTACCTGTCCGGCTTGGCGGATGCTCCGCAGGGGTCGAACTTCCCGGAGCCGACTCGGCTGCCACCGAAATCGCTGACCAACATCGTCGGCGGCTTTGGCTATGTCTGCGGCATCAACGCCGACGAGGTCTGGTGCATCGGCGATGACCAGGTGACCGCGCCGAGCGGTGTCGCCGGGCCGCAAGCGCGTCGCCAGTGGGCGAAGATTCAGTTGCCGACGGGCGTGGTGCTGCACAAGCTGGCAGGCGGCGGGCGCTTCGTGTGCGGTATCGGCGCGCCCAACTCGCCGGATGCCAACGCGCGCGGCCGTGTCTACTGCTGGGGCAGCGACCTGCGCGGACAGTTGGGCCGCGGTGCATACGTTTTTCAGGGAGTTACGGTCGAGCCGGTTGTCGGCGACAACCTCTACGTCGCGCTCGCCGCCGGCGGCGCACACGTGTGCGCTGCGCGCCAGCTCGACGGCGAAGTGTTCTGCTGGGGCGATAACTCGCAAGGACAGCTGGTGGCGGGCGAGCTGGGCACAGCCGACGCCAGCAACGCGCCGCTGGCGCGCGGCCTGACCGTGGATCCACGCCAGGGGGCGTTGCTGCCGGTGTGCGGACTGAAGCCGGACGGCACCGCTTTCTGCTGGAGCGACAACTTCTACGGGCAGATGGGTAACGGCACAGCCGGGACTGGCAACTTCGGGCAAAACTATCGGGCGCCGAGCGAGGTCCCCGGCATCAAGTTCAAGTCGCTGTCCACCGGCGAGACGATGTGCGGCATCGCACTCGACAACCAGGTTTACTGCTGGGGCTTTGCCAGCCGCGGGTCTCTCGGCAACGGCCAGGAGACTGCGGGCACGGGGAGCAATGCCAGCAAGCAGACCACGCCGACGTTGGTGTCGGTGCCCTCCGGCGTTACCTTTGCCGCGATCGCCAACACCTCCGGCGGCAAGTGCGCCCGCAGCACGGACAACCGGGTCTACTGCTGGGGCGACAACCGTAGCTATCAAAGCGGCACCGGGAGTAACACGCCATCGAGCGTCACGGTGCCCACGCCGATCAAGGACACCGGTCTGACCCGCGCGATGCCGTGACCGCTCACCGGCGGTCGCTCGCTCGCCGATCGCGGCCCCGTCGTTCATGAAGAGGAGGTGTTGCGGATGAATTCATCGCCTCCATCGCGGACCGTCCTGAGCGCTATCGCATGGGCTGCGGTGCTGGGCGGCCCCGCCGCCGCCCAGACGCCGCCGCCCTCGCAGCAGGTGGTCAAGCCGCCCATCGCGCAACTTTGGATGGACGTGGCGACCCACAGCATGCCCGGCATGCCGGCCCTGCCGACCGGCGCCTTTGGTCTGGGTGCGGCCGGCGGCGGCAACAACGCCTTCGGCAACACGCGCGGGATGATGCCGGGGCGCTACGTGGACATCGCGCTGCACACCCAGCGCAAGCCCGCCGGCACCGAGGGCGCACAGGTGCTGCCGGCCGCCGCCGGCCTGCCGCCCGGCGTGCCGTTGCTGCCGCCGCAGCGCGAGGCCAGCCGGCTAGGCGCCAGCGCCGGCGACGATCCCACGCAGATGGAAATGCCGCGTGGCCGCGTCCTGCTCTACTGGGGTTGCGGCGAGGAGGTGCGCCCCGGCCAGCCGCGCGTGGTCGACTTTTCGCGCGCCAAGCCGGAAGAGTGGGGCCAGTTCATGCAGGGCCGCGCCCCGCGCGAGCGCGGCGCGGTCGACCGTCCCGGCAACGCGCTGTGGCCCAACGAGCGCGACCGGCGCAACTTCGCTGCCGACGCCTCTCTCGTCGGCGAGTACGTCGTCACCGGCGACGGCGTGCCGGCGGGGCTCAAGTTCGCGCTCGGCCAGGCGCAGGACTTCATGCCGGCGCTGGCGCTCGCGCAGTCCGGCAGCCCGGCCGACGTGGTGCGCCTGTCGTGGCAGCCGCTAGCCAACGCGCAGGCCTACTTCATCAACGCGATGGGCGGCGGCGAAACCGCCGACGGCGCTACCGAGATGGTGTTGTGGAGCTCGGCCGAAGTGCCCGACCCCGGCATGGCGCTGATCGACTACGCCTCGCCCGCCAACGTCGCGCAGTGGCTCAAGGAGCGCGTGCTGCTCGCCCCCACGACCAGCGCCTGCGCGGTGCCCAAGGGCATCTTCGCCAAGGCGCAGGGCACGATGCTGCGGATGATCGCCTATGGGCCGGAACTGAATCTCGCGCACCCGCCGCGGCCTGCCGACGTAAAGATTGCGTGGGAGCCGGAGTGGGCGGTGCGCGTGCGCACCAAGTCCACCGCGATGGCGCAACTGGGCGCGGCGCCGGCACGAGGCGGTGCGCGTGCCACCGCGCCCGCCGCACCCGGCGGGACGCCCGCGGGCACTACCACTGCGGCGCGCCCGGACTGTCCGCCGCCGAGCGGCAGCCCCTCGGCCGCGCAGGCGGGCGCGGAAGTCGGTGGTGCCACCGTCGGCGGCGGCTTTGGACGTGCCCTGGGCAGCGCCGTCGGCGGGCTGCTCGGCGCACTCGGCGGCAAGAGCGAAGAGAAGCCGCCGCCGGAATGCCCGCGCTAGACGGTCCGCGCAACCCATAGTCCAGGAGTCGTCGGTGAAAACGATCTTCCGCCTTCGTTCCCTCGGCCTGCTGGCCACCTGCGCCGGCGCGCTTATCGCCTTGCCCGCGCGCGCCGACTGTCCCGACGGCGTGCGCAACCCGACGCCCGCCGAAACCGACTTCGCCCAGCGCGCCGGCGCCGCGCTGGTCGCCGGCCTGCCCGAGGCGGTGCGGCCGCTCGAACGGCAAGGCACGCAGCGGTCGGACCCGCTGGCGCCGCCGCGCCTGAGCTTTTGCGTCGGCAGCCCGGTGGGATCGTTTTCTCCCGGCGCGGGGGGTGCGCTCGTCTATCGGTTTCCGCCGGCCGCGCTGCAGGCGCGCGCCGAACAGCGCCGCCAGTTGCAGCGGCAGGTCGAAGCGCTCGAAAAACTCCCGCCCGACAAGGAAGCGCAGGTCCAGCAACTGACCGAGCAGGCGCGCGCGGCCGCCGCGAGCGCGCCGCGCCGCAGCCGCAAGGACCCGGCGTTTACGCCAGAGCAGCAGGCGCAGGTCGAGCGTGCCGAGGCCGAAGCCAACCGGCTCGCGCAGGCCGCGCGCCAGATCCAGTTCGACCACAACGCCAGCGTCAAGCCGCAGGCGGACCCGCTCAAGGCGCGCGCCGACCAACTGCAAGGCGCGCAGCAGCAGTTCAGCGTGTCCATCGCCATGAACGTGGAGCGCTTTGCGCAGCCCGCGGCGGAGGTGGAGGCCTTCGCTTTCGGTGCGCCGAGTCCCGGTCGCAGCGCGGGTCTGCGCGTGCGCAACATCGCGGTCGAGGTCAAGGGCCCGGCCGGGCCCGCGCGCGACGCGGTGCTCGGTCTGATCGACCGCGGCTACCTGCAAGGGCTGCTCGACAAGCCGCTGCCCGAGGTGGCGGCCTCGCGCCAGCGGATCGAGGCCAACATCGCCGCCGCCACCGCTGCGCCGCCGCTGGCGATCGCTCCTACGGTACCGCTGACGGCCGGCGCCAGCGCACCCGCGGTGGCGAGTGCGCCCGCCGCCCCCGCACCCGGCGCACAAGCGATCGCCGCTGCCGCTGCGCCGTCCTCTGCTGGCGCGCGTAACCCCTGCCCGCCGCCCGCGCAAGGCGAGACCGCCGAGGCCGCTCGCACCAGCAGCCAGGTCGGCGCCGAAGTCGGCGGCGCCGCCTTGGGCGGCGGCTGGGGGCGCGGCATCGGCAGCGCCGTCGGCGGCGCGCTGGGCGCGTTGGGAGGTGCTGCCAAGAAGCCCGAAGCGGCGCCCGCGACCGGCACCGACTGCCCACGCTGAGCATACGGCTGGCGGCGGCGCACCGCCGGCTTCGTCGGTAGCCGCAGCGCGTGTCAGGCCGGCCGGTTGGCCAACGCTCGGTACAGCAGCTCGCGCGGCAAGCCGGTCGCCCGCGCGGCCACCGCCGCTGCGCGCGCAGGCGGCAACTCCTCAGCCAGCGCCGCCAGCCAGCGGGCGGTGGCGGCGTCGATCTCGCTCGGCGCCGCCGCGGCCGGAGCGGCATCGATCAGCAACACGTACTCGCCGCGCGGCTCGGCGGCGGCGATGAGCGTGGGCAGCTCGGCGGCGCTCGTCTCCGCAATCGTCTCGAACTTCTTGGTCAGCTCGCGCGCGACGATCACACGCCGCTCCGGATCGAGGATCTCGGCCAGCTGCGCGATGGTGGCGCACAGACGATGCGGCGCTTCGAGCAGCACGAAGGCTTCGCTGCGCGCCGCGGCGGCGGCGAGCCACGTGCGGCGCGCCCCCGCGGCGTGTGGCGGAAAGCCGAGAAAGGCGAACGCATCTCCACTCAAGCCCGCCGCCGCGAGTGCGGCCAGCACGCTGCTCGCCCCCGGTATCGGCACGACCCGCAGCCCCGCCGCGCGCACCGCGCGCACGAGGCGCGCGCCGGGGTCGCTCACCGCAGGCGTGCCGGCGTCGGTGACGAGCGCGATCCGTTCGCCCGCGGCGAGCCGCGCGACGATTCTGTCGGCCACCTCGTTCTCGTTGTGCTCATGTGCGGCGACCAACGGCCGCTCGATGCCGTAGCGCGCCAGCAGCGGCCGTGTGGCGCGTGTGTCTTCGGCGGCAATCGCATCGACCTGCGCCAGCACCCACAGCGCGCGCAGCGTGATGTCGGTGGCGTTTCCGATCGGGGTGGCCACTACATACAATGCGCCGGCCGGCAGGTCTTGTGCCGCCACGCCGCTGGCTTCGAGCAAGGAGTCCCGTTCGTTCATGGTCAAGCGCCCGCAGGCATTGTCCGGCAGCGCCGCCGTGGCAGCAAACCGCGGTGCGGTGCGCACGCCCAAACAGCGTGCCGGTGATGCCGCCGAGGCCGCCGCCTGCGCGCTGCTGCAACAGGCCGGTTGCCGCATCGTCGCGCGTAACATCCGCTACCGGGAAGGCGAGCTGGACATCGTCGCCTGGGACGGCGCGACACTCGTCTTTGTCGAGGTGCGTCTGCGGCGCGACGCGGGCCGCTTCGGCGGCGCGGCGGCGAGCGTGGATGCATTCAAGCGCAGACGGCTGACGCGCGCCGCCCGGCACTATCTGGCCGAGCGCTGCGGCGACGATGCACGGCGCTGGCCGCCGTGCCGCTTCGACGTGGTGGCGGGCGACGGCGCGGCGCTGCAGTGGCTGCGCGATGCCTTTGGCGAAGGCGACTGAAGCACACGAGGAGAACGCGATGCAAGGAGCAAGGTTCGTCGCTGCGCTGGGACTCGCTGCGGCCCTGATGGCGCTGGGCGGCTGCGCCGCCGTGGTGGTCGGTGGCGCGGCGGCGGGCACGGCGCTGGTCGCCACCGACCGCCGCTCCACCGGCGTGCAGGTCGAGGACGAGGCTATCGAGCGCCGTATCGGCGCCGCGCTGGGGCGACAGTTTGCGCAGGGCAGCGTCAACATCACGGCGGTCAGCTACAACCTGCGCGTGGTGCTGGTCGGGCAGGTGCCGACGGAGATGGCCCGCGTCGAGGCGGAACGCATCGCGCGCGAGACGCAGAACGTGCGCGCCGTCGTCAACGAGCTGACGATCGGCATGATCGCTGGTACCGCGTCGCTCGCCAACGACGCCGGCATCACTGCGCTGGTGCGCACGACGCTGACGACGACCGAGGGCGTGCCCAGCGGCACGATCAAGGTCGTGACCGAGCGCAACGTGGTCTACCTGATGGGCCTGGTGACGCCCGCCGAGGGTGAGACGGCGGCGCGTGCGGCCAGCCGCGTCAACGGCGTGCAGCGGGTGGTCAAGGTGTTCGAGACGGTGACCGCAGCGCCGGCCGCGGAGCCGACCAAAAAGTAACGGCAGTTCTTTCGAGAGGAGCAGGCCATGGGGTTGATCGTCTTTCTCGCCGTAGTGGCGCTGGTGTTGTTCTGGGCGGTCGGCGCCTACAACCGGCTAGTGCAGTTGCGCAACCGCTTCCGCAACGGCTTTGCCCAGATCGACGTGCAGTTGAAGCGCCGCTACGACCTGATCCCGAATCTGGTCGAAACCGCGCGTGCCTACATGAAGCACGAGCGCGAGACGCTGGAGGCGGTGATCCGCGCGCGCAACGTGGCTGCGGCGGCCGGCGCCGCGGCGGCGGCCAATCCGGGCGCCGCCGGCGTTGTGCGCGAGCTGGCCGCGGCCGAGGGGGCGCTGAGCGGTGCGCTGTCGCGCCTGTTTGCGCTGGCCGAGGCCTATCCGGATCTGAAGGCCAACCAGAACATGATGCAGTTGACCGAAGAGTTGACCACCACCGAAAACAAGATCGCCTTTGCCCGCCAGGCGTTCAACGACGCAGTGATGGACTACAACAACGCGGTCGGCCAGTTTCCGTCCAACCTGATCGCCGGGGCCTTCGCCTTCAAGGAGGCCGAGCAACTCACCGCCACCGAAAACGTCGAGGAGCGGCGCGCGCCGAAGGTGCAGTTTTGAAGGGCGGTTGACTGTTGACTGTTGACCGTCGGCCGACAATGGACAACCGACAACCGACAACCGATAACGTCCCTTGAACTTCTTCGAGCACCAGGACGCCGCCCGCCGCGCGAGCCGGCGGATGGTTTGGCTGTTCGCGGCGTCGGTGCTGGCGATCGTCGTGGCGATCGACTTGGTGTTGGCGCTCGTGGCCGGAATCGCCGGCGTTCGGGTGACGGGCGGCTTCCACGCCGCGGTCACCGCCCTCGTGCTGCTCGTCATCTTCGGCGGCACCTGGTGGCAGATCCGGCAACTGGCCGGCGGCGGCGAGGCGGTCGCTGCACTGCTCGGAGCGCGCGCGGTCGATCCATCCACCGGCGATCTGCTCGAGCGGCGGCTCGCCAACATCGTCGAAGAAATGGCGCTCGCCTCCGGCATCGCCGTGCCGCGCTGCTACCTGCTGGAGCACCAGCGTTTCATCAACGCCTGCGCCGCCGGCCACACGCTCGACAACGCCGCGGTGATCGTCACCCGCGGCGCACTGACACGGCTGTCGCGCGACGAGTTGCAGGGCGTGATCGCGCACGAGTTCGCGCACATCGTCAATGGCGACATGCGGCTGAACCTGCGGCTGGTGGGCGTGACCTTCGGCCTGCTGGTCGTCGCGCTGGCTGGGCAGAAGCTGATCGAGCACGGCCCGGATTCGTCTGACGCGCGCGCCAGCATTGGCCTGCTGCTCGTGGGCGGCGTGCTGATCGCGCTGGGCTGGCTCGGCGTGCTGTGCGGGCGTGCGATCAAGGCGGGTGTCTCGCGCGACCGCGAGTACCTGGCCGACGCCAGCGCGGTGCAGTTCACCCGCAACCCGGACAGCATCGGCGGCGCGCTGCGCAAGATCGGCGGACTCGGCGGCGCCGGCGGCATCGGCCCCAAGGTGCGGGCCGACGCCGGCGAAGTCGCCGCGCAACTGGCTGGCATTCGCACCGGCAGCGGTGCCGACGAGCACCTGCGCCGCTCCACCGCCGAAACTTTCGGCCACATGTTCATCGCGCCGGCCGCGGCGGCGGTCGAAGGCGGTCTCTTTGCCACCCATCCGCCGCTGGCCGAACGCGTGCGGCGCATTTACGGGCGCGCGATGGACTGGTTGCCGGCGCCCGAGCAGCCGGTGGCGCGTGCGCTGGAGTCTGCGTCGGCGCGCGAGTTGCCGCCGCTGGAGTATTCGGCCGCTTCGGGTGCAAGCCCGGTGGCGGGCCTGGTGGCCGCAGCGCCGACAGTGACCGCGGTCGCCGCTGCGGTCGGCGCTGCCGCAGCCGACGCGCAGGCCGGGCGTGCGCTGGCGAGCCGCCTGGATGTGCCGCCGCTGGCCGAGGCTGTGCTGGACAGCACGCGCGCCCCGCTGCTGGTGCTGGCGTTGCTGATCGAGAAGCGCAACGCGGTCGGTGCGCAGCAGCGGCAAGCGATCGCGGAAGCGCTCGGCGCGGCGGCGGTGGCCGAGGTCGAGTCGCTGCATACGGCGGTGCAGTCGCTGGAGCCGGGCTTGCGGCTGCCGCTGCTCGACCGCGCCGCGCCCGCGCTGCGCAAGCTGCCGGCGTCCAGCGGCGAGCGGCTGCTGCTGCTGGCGCACACGCTGATCGCTGCCGACGGCAAGGTGACGCTGCCGGAGTTTCTGCTGTTCACCGTGCTCAAGCGCCGCGTCGGCAGCGCGGCACAGCGTGCGGCGCCGGTGCGCTACGCGACCTTGGCGCCGCTGGCCGCCGAGGCGGCGCAGGTGCTGGCCCTGCTCGCGCAGGTACGCCGCGGCGAGCGGGCGGAAAGCGCGTTTGCCGCCGGCGCCGCGCTGCTGCCCGAGCTGAAACTCGTCATGCCGCCGACAATGTCGCTCGACGCCGTGAGCCAGGCGCTGGCGCGGCTCGCCGAACTGGCGCCGCTCGCCAAGCCGGCGTTCATCAAGGCCTGCGCCGCGGTCGCCTTCGTCGATGGCCGCACGAACTGGCAAGCCGCCAGTTGCCTGCGCACGGTCTGCGCGGCGCTCGATGCGCCGCTGCCGCCGCAGCTGGCTGTCGATCAGGGATAACGGGTCTTTGGGTCCACGCGCCGCACGATCAGCGCGGCGATCAAGGGCGCCAGCGCCCACAGCAGCGCCAGCAGGGCCGACAGCCACCATGCGGATGGCGTGCCGCCGGCTCGGTCGAACCCGAAGAACAGGGCCGCCAGCGCGATCGTCAGCACAGCGATTGCCGGCCAGCCCCAGCGGCGCTTGAGCAGCATCGGGTAGGCGTAGATGCCCAGGCCGACCAGCAGCACCAAGGTCACGATCCCACCGACCACGCCCAATGTACTCATCGCTTGTCCTCGTCGATCCAGTGGGCGAGTCTAGCCCTGCGGCCCGCGCATGCCGCTCAGCGCGGATAGCTCGTCGCCAGCGCGCGTGCGTAGTCGCGCAGCAGGTCGTCGGCCACGGTGGTGAGGTCGCCGCGCCACGCGCGTTGCCGCTCGAGCGCGGCCAGACCATGCACGAACGCCCATGCCGACAGCGCCACCCGCTGGATGCGCGCTGCCGGCGCGTGCGGTGGGGCGAGCGCTCCGACGACCTCGTGCAGCAGCGCAAATGGGCCGCCCTCGGGGCGTTCGCCGCGACGCCCGTCCGATCTCTGCGCCGGCGCGCCGTGCCGCAGTTCGAACACGATGCGGAAGGCGTCCGGATGCGCGCGCGCAAACGCCA
>JAJTHJ010000134.1 GCA_021298875.1 Burkholderiales bacterium
CGCACCCAACCTGAGCTTGGCCGCAAGCAGGCACAGCAGCCCCGCGAACAGCGCCAGCGTGACCGCGATTGAATGCAGCCGTGCCGGGTCGCCGCCGGCCAGCGGCTCGGCCGCTGCAGCGACGATGGCCGCCGCCGCCGCGCTGGTGCCGACCACCAGTTGCGGCGAGGTGCCGACCATCGCATACAGCGCCAGCGGCAGGATGCTCGCGTACACGCCCGTCGCGGGCGGCAGCCACGCCAGTTGCGCGTGCGCGATGGCCACCGGCACCGTCACCGCTGCCAGCGCCAGGCCACCGGCCACGTCGCCCGGCAGGTCGGCGCGGCGGTAGTCGCGCAACGCCGCCAGCCCCGGCAGCCAGCGTGCCCAGGCCGGCGGCGCGCCGTTCATGACGCGGCGGGCCTGCCTATTGGTCGGCGGCGCAGCAGCATCGTGCAAACGAAGACGCCGGCCAGCGCCGCGAACAGGTGCTTCAGCGTGTGGCCGCTGATGACGTAGCCGGTCCACTGCCAGATCGGCCAGTCGAGCGCCTCGGTGATCTTGGCCAGCAGATACGCGGCGAAGATCCAGTAGATGTGGCCGGCGCGCGTGTAGCGCGAGCGGTGGGTCAGCGCCAGCAGCAGCACGCCGAACATCGCGTAGCCCTGCAGGATCGCGTAGGGCAACACGTTGCCCACGCCGGCGCGCTCGGTGGCGATCCAGTAGAACACGCTCGCCGCGCCCAGGGCCAGCATTGGAAGCAGCAGCGCCACGCCCAGCCGCGGGCCGATCCGCTCGGCGATCTGCGCCGACACCAGCCCGGCAAAGGCGACCGTCATCGGCAGCCGGTCCCAGAACAGCGTCTCGTTGTTGGGGCCGAGGTGGTAGTACCAGGAACCGACCCCCGTCAGCGCCAGGCCGGCAAAGAACACAAGGTAGGCCAGGCGTTCGCTCGCGTGCTCGAAGGCCGCCGGTGCACGTCGCATTACAACGAACCCGGCCAGCCCGGCCAGCACGAACGCGGCGTTGGACACCACGTTCATGAAATTGTCGATGCCGAAGATCGTGCGCTCGTCGACGAAGTTGTGATACTCCAGCGGCTGCGCGACCGGCGGCAGCAGCAGCGCGGCGACGATGCAGCCGAGAGTGAAGACGGCGAAGACGAGGATGGGCCAGTGGCGGGAGGTGTTCATGCTGTCGGTTGCGCTCGGAGGTGTTGCGAGGGTCGGCGCCCCCACCCTAACCCGTCCAATCTCGGCCTTGCACGGCCTCGCCGCTTCAGCGGCGCGGAGCGTTGCTCCGCGAAACCCCGCTTCCGCCCCCCGCTTCGCAGGGGAGGGGGTACTCCCTCGCCCGCTTGCGGGGGAGGGTTGGGGTGGGGGCCTGAGCGCTTCAAGCCGGCGCGGTCGCGCTTTATCGTCATGTCTTGGCCTTCGGCGCCGCCAGCCCCATCGACACGTACACGGCGGTCAACTGATCGACACCGATCTGCGCCGGCTTGACGTTTTCCGCCGGCACATAAAGCAGCGCGCCGCCGATCGGCACCGGCGCCGTCGGTATCAGCACGGCCAGGTACTCGCGGCCGTCGATCGTCACGGTCTCGCCGCTCGGCGCCAGCGCCAGCACCGCCGTCGAATGGCCGCCAAAGAAGCACCACACCGGCCGCATCGCGCCGATGTCCACGTCCTGCTTCGGCCCGAGCATGCCGGCAAAGCGCTCGGCGATCCCGTACATCGGCCCGACCAGTGGAATCCGCCGTACCGCGCGGCTGGCAAAGCGCTGCGCCGAGTGATGCCAGCCGGCGCGCGCAGCGAACCCCAGCAGATAAATCGCGCCGAGCAGTATCAGCGTGCCGACGAAGTAGGCGAGCCCCGAGTCGCGCGCCAGCGGGTAGCCCAGCAGCGCGAAGAACGCGCCCACCGTGCTGCCCGGCCCGAGCAGATCGTTGAGCAGCCCGACCACCCAGCCGAGCACCGCCAGCGTCAGCGCCAGCGGCAGCAGCACCAGCAGGCCGGCAAGCCAGGTTGTTGCGACGGAGCGCAGGCTTTGGCGCAGCAACCGGGCGGGCATCAGCGTTCGTCCAGGTACGCGTCCAGATCGAGCGTTGAACGCTGCCCCAAGTCGCCGCGATGCGCGGCGAGAAAGTCCTCGGCCGCGCGCCGCCCGGTGTCGCGCAGCTTCTCGAAGAACGCCCACTCGGCGAGCAGCTTGGACGAGTAGCCGAGGGCGAGCATCTCGTCGCTGGCGATGCGGTGGATGCGCATCCGCGCCCAGCGCGCGCACTCGTCGCCGATCAGTGCGCGCTCGCGCCGCAGCAGCGCGATGAAGCGCAGTTCCTTGGCGAGCGGCGAGTTGAACGACACCTCGTTCAAGCGGTTGTGGATCTCGCGCGCGCTGCGCGGCGTGCCGGGGCGCTCGATCGGATTGATCTGCACCAGCAGCAGGTCGACGGCACCGCACTCGCGGATCAGCGGGCCCAGCGCCGGGTTGCCGCTATAGCCGCCGTCCCAGTACGGGTCGCCGTCGATGTCGATCGCCTGGAACAGCGTCGGCAGGCAGGCCGAGGCCAGCAGCGCCTCGACCGTC
>JAJTHJ010000306.1 GCA_021298875.1 Burkholderiales bacterium
ATCAGGATGTCCTCGACCCCGCGGTTTCTGAGGTCGTTGACCACCTTCAACCAGAACTTCGCTCCTTCGGTCTGCTCGATCCACGGCCCCAGCACGTCGCGCTGGCCCTGGGCGTCCACCCCCAAGGCCAGGCAAATCGCCTTGTTGCGCACCACCCCCTCGTCGCGAATCTTCACCCGCAGGGCGTCGAAGAACACCACCGGGTACATGCGCGGCAGCGGGCGGCTCTGCCACTCGACGACCTCGGCCAGCACCGCATCGGAGACCGTACTGATCAGGGTGGGCGCCACCTCCAGGCCGTACATCTCTTGCAGGTGCCCCTGAATCTCGCGCACGGTCATGCCGCGCGCGTACAGGGCCACGATCTTGTCGTCGAAGGCGCCCACCCGCCGCTCGTGCTTGCCGATCGGCAGCGGTTCGAAGCTGCCGTCCCGGTCACGCCGTATCTGCACCGTCAGCGCACCCGCGTCGGTGACCACCGTCTTGGCGCTGCTGCCGTTGCGGTGGTTGCTCTGCTCAGGCGGGCGCGGCTGGCCGGGCGCGTAGCCCAAGTGGTGGGTCAACTCCGCGCCCAAGGCACGTTCGTACACGGTCTTCTTCAGCCGACCGAACAACTCATCGGCCTGCTCGCGGCTCGACGGGCCCGGCACCAAGGTGGCCAACACCTGCGAATCAATCGCGGCTACGCCCTCCGCCGTCACCTTGTTCTGCTTGCGAGTCGTACATGCTCCTTTCGGCTCTCATGCTACGCCTCGCACACGAAATTCTGGATACGCTGGCGAATAGAAGCTCGCCGCGGTATCGTCGGCGCTACCGGAGGAGCCGGTCGTCCCGGCCAACGTGCTAACTGCCCCGGCCGGCGTGATCTTTCGGATTCTGTGGTTGTCCGTGTCCGCTACGTAAACATTGCCAGAGCCATCGACCGCGACGCCCCTCGGACCATTGAAGCGCGCGACGGTGCCAGTGCCGTCAGCGCTGCCGGAGGAGCCTGCGGTGCCGGCGAACGTACTGGCCGTGCCGGTCGGCGTGAATCTTCCGGATGGTGTGGTTGTACGTATCCGCCACATAAATGGTGCCGGAGCCGTCGACCGCGGCGCCCGCCGGGCCGTAGAAGTGCGCGGCGGCGCCGTTGCCATCGAGATTGCCCGGGCCTCCAGGCGACCGCGCCAGCAGAGCAAGGTTAGCGAGCGGGTTTACCGTAAGAGTCGCCGAGTTGCTGGTGGCCATACCCGCACTGTTGGAGAACACCACGCGGTAGCGCTTGCCGCTGCCGGCAACGCTCGTGGCCGGTGTGGTGTAACTGAGCGCAGTCGCACCAATAATGTTACTGAAGGTGGCGCCGCCGTCGGTCGATACCTGCCATTGACTATTTGGTGTGGGGACACCCCCGGCCGCCGCAGTAAAGGTTGCCGTGGATGGCGTCGTCACCGACTGCGACTGCGGCTGCGTTGTAACGCTCGGCGCAACGCTCGGCACAGCGGCGTCGGAGCCGCTACTGCCACCACCGCCAACCCCCGCACGCTGCCAGCGCAATGGCCGCCATAGTCGCTACCGCTCCAACCAACCACTGGCGGGCGCCGCTCCAGGCACGTTTACGGTTAGCGATGTCGATCGTCAAAAAAGGTGTCATGAACCCCCTCATGCTGTTCTCCCATTGAATCTTTCCTTGGAGTTGTGCAAAACGGCTTTTCATGCGCCTTCGCCGGATGAGTACGACGTCTGATGGTGGCGGAGATTTTCGGGACGCTTGCAAGGCGATGTCTTTTTCAACGAGCTTCGATCCCGAACGTGTACCGCGTAGCCGCCCCGATCGTTGCCAGCCGGGTCGCACAGTCCGCGAGGTCAACGGGCGGATCACGGATAATTCGCGCTTCGCGCCGCACAGCGTGCTTTCTCAACTGCGCATGACCTTCACCGATCAGTATTTCGCGCTTGACGGGCCTAATGCGCTGTCCGCTTTTCGTTCCGCTCGGCTGCTGCGGAACATTCGTGAGCTCCACGGCGATGCGCTGACCATCCACGGGCAGTTCGTTCATTACATCCACGCGTCGGCGGCCTTGACCGAGGCGCAGTTAGCGACGCTGCATGGTCTACTCCGCTACGGCGTGCCGGTCGCGCCGCCGGGGCAGCCCCCAGCGCTCGGCTGGCTGGTGCTCCCGCGGCTGGGCACGGTATCGCCCTGGGCCAGCAAGGCGACCGAGATCGCGCAGAACTGCGGGCTGGTCGCAGTGCGGCGGATCGAACGGGGCATTCGGTACACGATCGCCTTCAAGAGCGGTTGGCTCGGCGCCTCGCGCCGGCTGGATGCGGCGGCCGCCGCGGGCATCGCGGCGCTGTTGCACGACCGGATGACCGAAAGCGTGCTCGACCCGGCCACTCCACCGGTGGAACTGTTCCGCGAACTGCCGGGCAAACCGATGCACTCGGTGCCGGTCGGCGCGCAGGGGCGGGCGGCGCTGGTCTCGGCCAACGCCGAGATGGGGCTGGCGCTGTCGGACGACGAAGTCGACTATCTGTTGTCGGCCTACCGCGAGCTGAAGCGCGACCCAACCGACGTCGAGCTGATGATGTTCGCGCAGGCCAACTCGGAGCACTGCCGGCACAAGATCTTCAATGCCTCGTGGACGGTGGACGGCGCAGCGCAGGCGACGAGCTTGTTCGGGATGATCCGCGCGACCCATGCAGCGTCGCCATTGGGCACGGTAGTCGCGTACAACGATAACGCGGCGGTGCTGGAGGGAAGGTTCGCCAGGCGCATTTATCCGCGGACGCTACAGGTAGAGCATGGCGAATTTCGCGCAGCGGACGAGTTGACGCACATCGTCTTTAAGGTGGAAACGCACAATCACCCGACAGCGATCTCGCCATTCCCGGGTGCTGCGACCGGTGCTGGCGGCGAAATCCGCGACGAAGGCGCAACCGGTCGTGGTGCCAAGCCCAAGGCGGGGCTGTGCGGCTTCTCCGTCTCGCATCTGCGGCTCTCGGATGCGCGCCGTGGCTGGGAGACCGACGCCGACGTAACTTCGCTGGCGTCGAGCGAGCGCGACTACGGTTTTCCCTCGCGCATCGCCGATGCGCTGGCGATCATGATCGACGGGCCGATCGGCGCGGCGGCGTTCAACAACGAATTCGGCCGGCCCAACCTGCTCGGGTACTTCCGCAGCTTCGAGGCCAACGTCGGCGGCAAGCGCTACGGCTACCACAAGCCGATCATGATAGCGGGCGGCGTGGGCAACATCCGCGACGATCAGGTGCGCAAACTCGACTTGCCCGCCGGCACGCTGCTCGTCCAACTGGGCGGGCCCGGGATGCGGATCGGCCTGGGCGGCGGTGCCGCGTCCAGCATGGGTGCCGGCAGCAATACCGAGTCGCTCGACTTCGACTCCGTGCAACGCGGCAACGCCGAGATCCAGCGCCGCGCGCAAGAGGTGATCGACGCCTGCTGGGCGCTGGGCGAGGCAAGCCCGATCCTCTCGATCCACGACGTGGGTGCCGGCGGACTATCCAACGCGATGCCGGAGCTCGCGCACGGCGCCGGCAAGGGCGCGCGCTTCGACTTGAACGCGGTGCCGGTCGAAGAGAGCGGCATGAGCCCGCTGGAGATCTGGTGCAACGAATCGCAAGAAAGGTACGCGTTGGCGATCGACCCGGCCAAGCTCGCAGAGTTCGATGCGCTTTGTAAACGCGAGCGTTGCCCCTATGCGGTGATCGGCCGCATCACCGACGAGCCGCAACTCGTGGTCGCGCGGGAGGGCGAGGCCCCCGCCGTGGACATGCCGATGGACGTGCTGCTCGGCAAGCCGCCCAAGATGCACCGTGACGTGCAGCGGGTGACCACCGTGCTGCCGCCGCTGGACAGCACGCGCATCGATCTGGCGACCGCCGCACTCGACGTGCTGCGCCATCCGACCGTGGCGAGCAAGTCCTTCCTGATCACCATCGGCGATCGCAGCGTGGGGGGCCTGAACAGCCGCGACCCGATGGTCGGCCCCTGGCAGGTGCCGGTCGCGGACTGCGCGGTGACGCTCCTCGACTACGAAGGTTATGCCGGCGAGGCGATGGCGATGGGCGAGCGCACGCCGGTAGCGGTAATCGACGCGGGCGCCGCAACCCGGCTTGCCATCGGCGAGGCGTTGCTCAACCTTGCGGTGGCGGATGTGGCGCTGGAGCGCGTAAAGCTCTCCGCCAACTGGATGGCCGCCTGCGGGCTGCCGGGCGAGGACGCCAAGCTCTTCGATGCCGTGCGCGCGGCGAGCGAGTTCTGCCAGGCGCTCGGGATCAGCATCCCGGTGGGCAAGGATTCGTTGTCGATGAAGACCGCCTGGCGCGACGGGGCCGAGGACAAACTGGTGTCGGCGCCGGTGTCGCTGATCGTCTCTGCGGCGGCGCCGGTGGACGACGTGCGCCGCTTGCTGACCCCACAGTTGCGTACCGACTGTGGCGAGACGCTGCTGCTGTTGATCGATCTGTCCAACGGCAAGCAGCGTCTAGGCGCCTCAATGCTGGCACAGGTGTCGCAGCAGTTCGGCAACGACGCACCGGATGTGGATGCACCCGCACAACTGGCCGCAGCGTTCCGCGCGGTGCGCGAGTTAGGCAACGCGGGCCGTCTGCTCGCCTACCACGACCGCTCCGACGGCGGCCTATGGGCCACGGCCTGCGAGATGGCCTTCGCCGGCCACTGCGGCGTGACGCTGAACGTGGACATGCTGGCGCTCGACCCGCTGGCGCTCGACGCCGGCGACTACAAGATCCGGCCCGAGCAGGTGTCGGTCCGGCGCCGCGAGCTGACGCTGCATGCGCTCTTCAGCGAAGAGCTTGGCTGCGTGCTGCAAATCCGCGCGACCGAGCTGGGCGACGTGATGAGCGTGCTGCGCGCGCACGGCTTGGGCGCGGTAAGCCACGCGATCGGCAAGCCAAACGCGAACGACATCGTCGAAGTCTGGCGCGACGCCAAACAGGTCTTGGCCCGCCCGCGGGCGGAGCTTCAGCAGGCGTGGAGCGAAGTGTCGTGGCGCATCGCGCGGCTGCGCGACAACCCCGACTGCGCCGACGCCGAGTACGCGCGCGCCACCGACCCGGACGACCGCGGCTTGTCGATGAGCCTGACGTTCGACCCGGCCGAAGACATCGCCGCGCCGATGATTGCCACCGGCGCGCGGCCGCGCATCGCCATCCTGCGCGAGCAGGGTGTCAACAGCCAGTACGAGATGGCATCCGCCTTCGACCGCGCGGGCTTTGCCGCGATCGACGTGCACATGACCGACCTGCTGGAAGGCCGCGCGAACCTTGCGGACTTCAAGGGGCTGGCCGCCTGCGGCGGCTTCTCTTACGGCGACGTGCTCGGCGCAGGTGGCGGCTGGGCCAAGACGATCCTCTATCACCCGCGGCTTGCCGAGCAGTTCGCCGCGTTCTTCGCGCGGGCCGACAGCGTCGCGCTCGGGGTGTGTAACGGCTGCCAGATGATGAGCCAGCTCGCGCCGCTGATCCCCGGTGCGCAGCACTGGCCGCGCTTCGAGCGCAATTCCTCCGCGCAGTACGAAGCGCGGCTGGTGCAGGTGGAGATTCAGCCTTCGCCCTCGCTTTTCTTTGCCGGCATGGAGGGCAGCCGGATGCCGATTGCCAACGCGCACGGGGAAGGGCGCGCGGTGTTCGCCTCGGCCGAGGCGCAAGCGCAGGCGCTGGGTGACGCGGTCCTCGCGGATCTCGCGCTCCCGACGGCGACGCACCAGATCGAAACGCTGTACCTGTGGCCGGTCGAGCTCGGCGACCTGTGGAGGTTCTCGCCGAACGCGGTGCACTACGACGGCAATCAGGACTACGCCGTCGTGGCGATCGAGCATGAGCTGACCCGGGACCGGAACCGGACGCGGGTGACGGCGCGCGGCAAGCCAGCGGCGCGCTACTA
>JAJTHJ010000084.1 GCA_021298875.1 Burkholderiales bacterium
CAGGGGTCGAGTGCGCAGACCACCGCTGCCGCCAGCGCCAGCGTGGTGAACATGCCGCTGCCGCGCCGCATGACAAGCGCCAACGCGACCGTACCGAGCATGAAGAAGGTGCGCTGCGCCGGCACGCCCCAGCCGGCGAGCAGACAGTAGGCGAGCGCGGCCAGCATCGCCGCCACCGCCGCGGCGGACTGCGCCGGCGCCCAGGCGAGCGCGCGGCGCGAGCGGCGCCACAGGCCCGCGACCAGCCACGCCGCCAGCCCCGCGATCATCGTGATGTGCAGGCCGGAGATGCTGACCAGGTGCGAGATGCCGGTGCGATTGAACAGCAGCCAGTCGGCCTCAGTGATCGCGCGCTGGTCGCCCAGCACCAGCGCCACCAGCACGCCGCCGTAGCGCTGGCCGGCCAGTTGCGCTTGCAGACGCTCGCGCAGCGCGTCGCGGGCGCGGTCCACGGCGGTGGACGGCGTCCACACCATCGGGTCGAGCAGGCGCGGCGCTTCGTCCACGCGCCCGGTGCGCACGTAGCCGGTCGCGTGCAGGTTGCGCTCCAGCAGCCAGGCTTCCAGATCGAAGCCGCCGGGGTTCACGCCGCCGTGCGGGCGACGCAACCGGACGCTGAACTCCCAGCGCTGGCCGGGGCGCACGGCGGCTTCGGCTCCGTACCAGGCGAGCGCGATGCGGGCGGGCACATGGACATCGCCCGGCGCGAGCACGCGCTCGACCGCAAACTCGAAGCGTGTGCCGCGTTGCAGTTGCGCGGGCAGGCTGTCGATCAGCCCGACGAGGCGGATGTCGCGGCCTTCGTCGGCGGGGGCGAGTTGGTCGGCAAGGCGCCAGTCGGCGCGCCATGCGGCGTAGGTGAAGCCGGTGAGTGCGGCGGCGAGGGCGAGCAGCGCCACGGCCGCGGTGAGGTTGCGGATGCGCGTGGCGGCGGCGATGGCGACCACAGCGGCGGCACCGAGCGCCAACAAGACCGCGGTCGAAGGCAGCGCCGCCTGGAGTTGCAGCGCGAAGATGCCGAGGACGAAGGCGGTGAGGACGACAGGCACTGATCGGCCTTTGAGCGGTCTTCCCTCACCCCAACCCCTCTCCCGGGGGGAGAGGGGCTTTCAACCCTCTCCCCCCGGGAGAGGGTGGCTGCGAAGCAGCCGGGTGAGGGAAGACCGCCGCAAATGGGTCAAGCAATGCGCCAAGCCTCGGCAACGCCGTCCGCGCATTGACCTCGTTCTGCCGCGCCAGCGCATCCAGCTCCACCCCGCGCAACCGCGCCATCACCTCCGCCATCCGCGGCAGCTCGCAGGGTTCGTTGCGCAGCACCGCGCGGCCGTCGCGGAACCACTGCGGCGGAATGTCGGGCGCATCGGTCTCCAGCACCCAACTGGTGTCGGGCAAGGTCGCCGCGTGGCGGCGGATGCGCAGCGAGCCGTCGTAGGTCATCGCGCCGCCAAAGCCCAGCGCAAAGCCGCGCGCGACGAAGCGCCCCGCCTGATCCTCGCTGCCGTTGAAAGCATGCGCAATGCCGCCCGGCACTTCGATGCGGCCCAACTCGCGCAGCAGCGCATCGGCCGAGCGGCGCACGTGCAGGATCGCCGGCAGGCCAAACTCCCGCGCGAGCTTCAACTGCTCGTGGTAGAACCACTGCTGCCGCTCGCGATCCAGCCCCTCGACGTAAAAGTCCAAGCCGATCTCGCCGATCGCCACGAAGCGCGGGTCGGCCAGCGCCGCGCGCGCGGCCTCGCGCAGCCGCCCGATGTCCGCTTCGTCCGACTGCGCGACCCACAGCGGATGGATGCCGAGCGCGTACGCCAACCCATACTGCCGCGCCACCGCCGCCGTCTTGGCGAAGTGCGACACGTGCGCCGCGGGCAGCACCTGCATCGTTACCCCCACCGCCCGCGCCCGCGCGACCACCGCGTCGCGGTCGGCGTCGAACTCGTCGGCGTCCAGGTGGCAGTGGGTGTCGATCCACATCGGGCAGTCGGCAGTCGGGCAGGGAAAAACCGGGGCGTTGCGGTGGACTGTACCTGCTACCTTCAATTCTTTGGCTGTTCCGACTTTGCGGGCGGCGCCTACGGCAGAAGCCGCGTCGCCCCGGCGCAGGCCGGGGCCCAGCGACTTCGACCGCAACGACGCTGGACCCCGGCCTGCGCCGGGGCGACGGCTGGCGGCGTGCACCTTGCCTGCCCGTCCAAGCCCCACGACACTCGGACAACCCGACTCTTTCCAAGCTTTCCCGATTCCCCACTCCCCATGCCCCGCAAGTTCTTCAAGCGTTACCTGCCGAGCGCCGACAAGGTGCGCGAGGTCAAGGCGCTGCACCTCTTTGGCGACGCGCTGTTCCATCCGTCGCTGTGGCACCTGCACCGGCGCTCGGCGGCGGGCGGGGTGGCGGTGGGCTTGTTCTGCGGCTTGATTCCGGGGCCGCTGCAAATGCTAGGCGCGGCCATCGCCGCGGTCGTGCTGCGGGTCAACTTCCCGGTGGCGCTGGCCACCACGCTCTACACCAACCCGATCACCATCGTGCCGCTGTACCTGCTGGCCTATGAGATCGGCTCGTTCGCGCTCGGCGCCGCCGGCGGCGGGCACGCGGCGCCGCCGCCGGACTGGCAGTTTGCGCGGCCCCTGGCCTCGGCCCAGGCGCTGGGCGAATGGGCCATCGGCCTCGGGCCGGCGCTGGCGCTGGGCGTGTTCCTGCTCGCCTGCATCCTCTCGGCGACGGGCTACGTGGTCGTGCGCCTGCTGTGGAGCGCCTACCTGCGCCGGCAGTGGACACTACGCAAGCGCCGCCGCCACGCGCGCGGTGCCCGATGAAGCGCCTGCAAGCCCTCTGGCCGCTGGCGCTGGCGATCGCCGTGGCGATGGTGGTCGAACCCAACCGGCTCGGCCTCGGCACCCTGATCGGCCTCGGCGTCTTTGCCAGCCTGCTCGCGGCGCGCGCCGCCGTGTCGGTGCGCTTTGGCCTCTTTGCCATTGCGGGCGGCGGCATGTTCGGCGTGATGAACGCCGTGCTGGCCGAGTTGTCCGGGCTTACCGCCGGCACGCTGCTCGACACCGCGTTTGCCGACTACTGGGTGGCCAACACACTGGCGCTGGCCGCCATCGCCTTCGTCGTGCTCGGGCTGGCGAGTGTGGTTTGGGGGCGGGCGCGGGGGCAGTTCTGAGCAGCCCGCCGCAGCGTGGTGCTGTGCTTATCCGGCAAGCGCACCTGGCGACCAGCGGAACCTTCAGGCGTCGGAATCCAGTTCCTGCCCGACCATGATCCGGTGCCCGTCGATGGTACGGACACCAAACTCCCGCATCCCCCAAGGCTCGTCGACCAAGGGCTTGATGAACTCGACCCCCTTGGCGCCGAACTCCCGGAACAGGCCTCTCGCATCCGAAACCGTGACGTAGGCGAAGTACGAGTGATCGCCGAGTGCGCCGGGAGGAATCGCGTCCGGGCATTCGCCGAGCATCACCGCGAAGCTGTCCCGCGACAGGAAGCACCAGCCGGGAACCTCAAGGTCGACGGCCATACCCAACTTGTCGCGGTAGAACGCCACGGAAACGTCGAGGCTGGGGACTGCGAGAACAGATCGTGTGTTGGTAAGCATGACGACTAGCTGTCGATTAAAGCGCGAGTGGTCCCCACTCTTTTCCACTCTTCTTATGAACTCTTCAGCTGCCCTTCATGCCGCATTGCTCAGAAGCCACAGGCCGCGCTTGCTTAAACTAAGTCTCGCGACCGCCGCAGCGACCGTTGCAAACAATATGAGATTGAAGATCAATTGTTGCCGGCGCTCGTGCTCACCTGCCAAAGTGGCGTAGGAGAGCACCTCCTGACCATTGATCTCAAGGCCCCAGACTTCTAGCGGGTCCTTGACAGTGGTGATATGTCGCTTGCGCAGTACGCGAACTTGATCCGACGACTGAAGGCTAGCGAGACGTATCGCAGCTTCGCGTGCAACGGTGTCCACGTACGGTAAGTGAGCGATTATGAAATCTCCCTTAAGCTCAAGAAAGGCAGACTGCCTTCTCGGCTTCACCCGCTCCGGCGGTGCCACCAAGCGAAACGGAGCATAGATGAGCTC
>JAJTHJ010000046.1 GCA_021298875.1 Burkholderiales bacterium
GTCGAAACGGCCGGACTCCTTGGGCAAATCCGCCGGGGCGAGGTTGACCGTGATCCGCCGCGCCGGAAACTCGAAACCGCAGTTCTGCAACGCTGCGCGCACCCGCTCGCGCGACTCTTTGACCTCAGCCTCGGGCAGACCGACCAGGGTAAACGAGGGCAGCCCACCGGCCAGATGCACCTCGACCGCCACTGGCGGTGCCGTCATGCCAGCCAGCGCACGCGAGCGAACCACGGCAAGCGACATGGGCGACCCCGGCAATGCGCTCTAGAGCGGCAGACGCGGAGGATTCTACGCAGCGGGCCGGCAGGAACGCCGGCTGGCCTGCTGCGCCCACGACCCGTCAGGCACAGGCAGGCACGCCTCTGCCACAATGCTCGTTTTTGCTTAGCGCCAACGCATGGACACGGATTTGCCGATCCTCGACGCCGCGGGCCTGTCTCTGCTGGTCCTGATCGGGCTGTGGATCGTCGTGCGTCGGCGCAAAGCCGGAAAAGACGCGTCGCAGTTGTCGCCAAGGGATCGCGCAACCCGTCCGCGCGCGTCGGCAACGGCGACGCCTCGCGCGCGCACGACGACCGCGGCGGCCGCACCGGCGACGGACTTCGGCCCCACTGCACCGGTCGGCCGAGGCGGCATCGAAGTCGACGAGATGACGGAAGTGGTCGATCTCGAGGCCCTGCTGTCGAGCGTTCCACCCCGTGTCGTCGCCCAAACGCGCGATGTGCTCGACGCACCGACCAACATCTACACCGGGCCGGCAGCGGCGCCGCTCAGCGGGCCAGTCACCGTACCTACATTGCCGCCGCTGCGCGCATCGGCATCCAAGGCGGCCACGCCTCGTCCGACGCTGCCCGATCTTTTGGCCGGCGCGTCGCTACGCGATCTGGCGCTGGCCTGGTACGAGGCGCGCGGCTATCGCGCCTCGGCGGTGTCGCCCGCCCTGGCGCCGGTGACCTGCGTGCTACGTCACCGCGAGGACCCGCGTCGCGTCTACGCCGTCATCGAGTCGCCCCGGCAGACGCTGGATGGCGCGCTGATCGATGAATGGCTGGTGCGCGCGCGGGCGGTCGGCGTCAGCCGCGTGCTCGTGCTGACCGAGGCGGACATCGATCCGCAGGCCGACGCACGCAAGGGAGCGCGAGTGCTGAATCGCGCGCGCCTGGAGGCCGAGTTGGGCCGTCTCGACCCCCGCATCGCCGCCCGCATCATCGGCGCCGTGCGCACACGCGCGTCGCGCCAGACGCAGATCGCCGCAGCCGGCTGAACGGTCGGCGCCGCCGCCAGTCAGAGGACGCAGCGCGCGAGGTCTTCGTTGCGGGCGAGTTCGGCCAGGCGCGCATCGACATAGGCGGCATCGACGACGAGCTGCGTCGGCGCGCCGCTGCCGGCGTCGAAGGCGATCTGCTCCAGCAGCTTTTCCATCACCGTGTACAGCCGCCGCGCGCCGATGTTCTCGGTCTTCTCGTTGACGGCGAAGGCGATTTGCGCGAGCCGCGTCACGCCTTCTGGCGTGAACCGCAGCGTCACTCCGTCGGTGGCGAGCAGCGCTTCGTACTGGCGCGTCAGGCAGGCATCGGTGGCCGTCAGGATGCGCTCGAAGTCCTGCACCGACAACGACTCCAGCTCGACGCGGATCGGAAAGCGCCCCTGCAGCTCCGGGATCAGGTCGCTCGGCTTGGCGTAGTGAAACGCGCCGCTGGCGATGAACAAAATGTGGTCGGTCTTGACCATCCCGTACTTGGTGTTGACGCTGGTGCCTTCGACGAGCGGCAGCAGATCGCGCTGCACCCCCTGGCGCGAGACGTCGGCGCCCTGCACTTCGGAGCGGGCGGCGATCTTGTCGATCTCGTCGAGGAAGACGATGCCGTTGTGCTCGACGTTGGCGAGCGCCGCGCTCTTCAACTCCTCTTCGTTGACGCGGCGCGCGGCTTCTTCGTCGACGAGCAGCTTGAACGCTTCGCGCACCTTGAGCTTGCGCAGGCGCCGCCGCTCGCGGCCGAGGTTGGCGAACATCGACTGCACCTGCTGCGTCAACTCCTCCATCCCGGGCGGGGCCAGCACTTCCATCTGCGCCGGCGTGGCGGCGAGTTCGAGCTCGATCTCGTGCTCGTCCAACTGCCCTTCGCGTAGCCGCTTGCGGAACTTCTGCCGTGTCTCGGACGACGGCGCCGGCTGAGTTTCGACGAAGCCCGCTTCGCGCGGGGCCGGCCCGACCAGCACATCGAGGATGCGGTCTTCGGCCGCGTCCTCGGCCTGGGCGCGCACCTTCTTCATCTCCGCCTCGCGCGCCTGCTTGACGGCTACGTCGACGAGGTCGCGCACGATCGTGTCCACGTCGCGGCCGACATAACCCACCTCGGTGAACTTGGTCGCCTCGACCTTGACGAAAGGCGCGTCGGCCAGCCGCGCCAGCCGGCGCGCGATCTCGGTCTTGCCCACGCCCGTGGGGCCGATCATCAGGATGTTCTTCGGCGTGATCTCGGTTTGCAGCGGCTCACCTACCTGCCGCCGCCGCCAGCGATTGCGCAGCGCCACCGCCACCGCCCGCTTGGCCCGGGCCTGGCCGACGATGTGTTTGTCCAGTTCGGAGACGATTTCGCGGGGGGTCATCATGGGAGGAAGGTGAAACGTGAAAGGTGAAATGTGCGGCGGCGATGATGCTCGTCGTCTCACATTTCACATTTCACTCGATGGTTTCGATCGTATGCGACTGGTTGGTGTAGATGCACAGGTCGCCGGCGATGACCAGCGCCTGCTTGACCACCGCCGCGGGGGCGAGCTCGGTATGGACGAGCAGCGCGCGCGCCGCCGCCTGCGCGTACGGGCCGCCGGAGCCGATGGCGATCAGGCCGCCCTCGGGTTCGAGCAAGTCGCCGTTGCCGGTGATGATGAGCGAGGTTTCGCGGTCGGCGACCGCCAGCATTGCCTCCAGCCGGCGCAGGATGCGGTCGGTGCGCCAGTCCTTGGCCAGCTCGACGGCCGAGCGCAGCAGGTTGCCCTGGTGCTTTTCGAGTTTGGCTTCGAAGCGCTCGAACAGGGTGAAGGCGTCCGCCGTGGCGCCGGCGAACCCGGCCAGGATGCGGTCGTGATACAGCCGCCGCACCTTGCGCGCGCTGTGCTTGACGACGATGTTGCCTAGGGTGACCTGGCCGTCGCCGCCCATCGCCACCTGCGGCCCGCGGCGGGCGGAAAGGATGGTGGTGCCGTGAAAGCTATCCATCGGTCGAATCTCGCGTCGCCGTCGCCGTCTTCAAGGGCGCGGCGGCGTGCCGGCCAACGCATAGCCGCGGCGCGCGCAACTGCGCCGCCCGGCCCCGCTAGCGGCGCCCATGCAGTTCCGCGACTTCGCCGACCCCCAGCATATGCAGCAGCGCTGTGACCAGGGGGTTCAGATCGTTCAGCCGCGCGGTAACCCCCGACTGCTTCAATCGCACGGCGAGGCCCAGGAGCGCCGAGGCCGCCGCAAACTCGATCCGTCGCAGATGCAGACAATCGACGGTCAGGTCTTTCCCACCGCGCGCCTGTTCTGCGAGCGCAGCGAGCCAGGGGTTGCCCTCGCCGTCGATCACGCCCACCCAGTGCAACGGCCCGCTCGGTGCGGCCTCGGGCGCAGCGGGCGCGAGGACTGCAGGCGCTGCGCCGGTCCCCACGCTCAGATTTGGCGCGGCCGGCTCCCACGCCGGGGGCGACACCTCGTAGGTCAGGCAATACTCGATCGCCACGTCGTCGAAGCCGGCCGACTGGCCGGCGATGCGCAGCAGTTCGAGCCGCAGCAACCAACACGCGTCGGAGGGGTCGCGGCGGCCGCTCTGCACGGCCGCGCGCAGTGCCGCCGCCAGGGCGGGCGCACCATAGATCGTCAGGCTGTGCGGTACCCGCCGGAACGCGGCCAGCACGCGCAGCAGCAGTTCGGCCCCCGACGCGTCGATGCCTTGCACCTCGCTTGCATCGAGCGCCAGGGCGCGATGCTCGGCCGCCTGCGCCCTCAAGCGTTCCAGCACGGGCACGACGCCACCGTCGACATACGCCGGCAGGTGCACCGCGACGGCAGACCGCGCCGAAGGAGTGTCCTGCGCAACGGCCTGCCCCGGTGCGGTCAGGTAGCGGTGCCAGGCCGGCGCGTCGCGCTGAAAGCGCTTGGCGTACTGCTGCGCTGCCTGCTCGAAGGCGGCTCGATCGTCGCGCTGGTTGAGTATCTCCAGGAGCATGTGCCAGCCGGTACGCGGCGAGTCGCCGAAGGCGCTTTCGGCGATCCCTTTGCGCAGCGCCGCCTCGGCCGACGCCTCCTGGCCATGGGCGAACAGAACCGCCGCCTCGTCGATCACTGGCCCGGAGCCGAGATTGGCGATCTCGATCGCGTTGGCGCGGCCCATGAAGCTGTCGGTGTTCTCGCCCAACTCGTCGCCGGCACGTACCGTAGCCGGGCCGCGGCGGACCGTCTCGCTGCGCGGCCCAGCACCGCTTCGCGTCGCGCGGTTGCCGGTCGTCGCCGGCCCGTCGATCGCAGCGCCCAAGTCGCGCGCCATTTCGGACTCGATCTGGTCGATCTTGGCCGACGTTTCGCGGGCCCGTGCACGTTCCGCGTCGGTGACGCTGGGCTTGCGCTCGGCACCCAACCGCGTGTTGCTCCAGGCTCCCGCCGGCGGCGAAACCTTGGTCGGCTTGCCGGCCGTGGCGGGCGAAGCCGAACTGCGCTTCGAGGTCTGCCCCGGCGTAGGCTTTGGCGCTTTCTTGAACAGAAAAAAGACCACCGCGGTTCGCTTTCAGGGAGCTTCGGGACGCTGCCACGTCGTCGGGCGAAGGGCTGGGCCGCAAGGGAACCCTCGCCGGCAGGCCGCCGGCGCTCGACAAATCACTATACAACCGCCGCGCCCGGGCGCGGCATCGGACGCTGGCAGGGCGCGCAGCACGCGGCGGGCGCGCCCGTTCAATCGCCGAACAGCTTCTGCTTCAACTCGCGCCGCTGCTGCGCTTCCAGCGACAGTGTGGCGGTGGGCCGCGCCAGCAGGCGAGGGATGCCGATGGGGTCGCCTGTTTCTTCGCAGAAGCCGTACTCGCCGCTGTCGATCCGTTGCAGCGCATCCTGCACCTTTTTCAGCAGCTTGCGCTCGCGGTCGCGCGTGCGCAGTTCCAGCGCATGCTCTTCTTCGATGGTGGCGCGATCGGCCGGGTCGGGCACGACCACGGTCTCGCGCAGGTGCTCGGTCGTTTCCTCGGCGTTGGCGGTGAGGTCGCGCACCATTTGCTGCAGGCGATGCTTGAAGAAGGCGAGCTGGGCCGCGTTCATGTAGTCGGCCTCGCTCATTTGCAGCAATTCACCTTCGGTGGGCAGGCGGCGACCGTCGACGAACACCGGCTCGCCGCTGCGGCTGGCCGTGCGCGCCAACAGGTACTCGTGCGCCGCGGCCACGTCGCGCGCATTGGGCGCGGACGCGCTGCGCTCCGGCGCCAACGCGCTCGGCGCCCTGCTCGTCGGCCGCGGCGCAGGCTTCGACGGGGTCGCGGCGACTGCGGTGGCGGCCGCGGCCGTCTTGCTCGTGGGCTTGGTTCCCTTGTCCGCCGCCGTGGGCGGCGCCGCTTTGGCGGTCTTGGCCGCAGGCGTCTTCTTGTTCGCGGCGGGCACGGGCCGGGCCGGGGCAGCCTTCTTCGCCACCGCCCCTTTACCGGGCGCGGGCGCCGCTTTCTTCGCGGGCACCGGCTTCTCGAGCGGCGCCGGCTTCTTTGCCACGGCGACCTTCTTGGCTGGCGCGGGCTTCTTGGCGGCCGGCGACTTCACCCGGGTCGCGGCCTTGGTGGCCTTGGCGGCCTTGCGGGCAGCGGGCTTTGCTTTGCTTGCCATGGTCTGTGTCTTCCTTCTTGGCTGACTCGGGGCCTGCCTAACGCCGGGCGAGGCAGGCTTCCAACCCCTTGAGGATGGCGGCTTTGGGCAGATTGCGGCCAATGAACACCAGCTTGCTCGACGGCGCCTCGTCGCGACCCCAGGGGCGGCCGACGTCGGCACCCATCAGCATGTGCACGCCCTGGAAAATCATCCGCCGTGGGCTGCCGTCCATGAACAACACGCCTTTATACCGAAGCAGGTCTTGACCGTAAACCTGCGTCAAGGCGCCCATGTAGTCCTCCAGCTTGGCCGGATCGAACGGCCGCTTGGATTGAAACACGAAGGCTCCGATGGCGTCGTCGTGATGGTGATGGTGGTGAAGCCCGTGGTCGTGATCGCAGTGCTCGTGGTCGTGGTCGTGGTGATGGTGATCGTGCCCCTGCCCGGCGCGGGCGGCGTCCGGATGTTCGGCGGCGAGGAAGGCGGGGTCGATCTCCAGGATCGCATTCAGGTTGAAGCCGCGGATGTCGAGCACCTCGGCGATCGGGATCTCGCCCATGTGCACGGACTTGATCGGTGCGCGCGGGTTCATCCGCATCAAGCGCTCGCGCAGCGAGGCGACCTCGGCGGCGTCGGTGATGTCCGTCTTGGTCAGCAAAATGCGGTCGGCAAAGCCGACCTGGTTCTGCGCCTCCGGCTGCGCATCGAGGGTGGCATGGCCGTGCTTGGCATCGACCACGGTGATCACCGCATCGAGCAGGTAGTAGGCGCCGATGCCTTCGTCCATGAAGAAGGTCTGCGTCACCGGGCCCGGGTTGGCCATGCCGGTGGTCTCGACGATCACCCGCTCGAAGGCGAGTTCGCCGCGCTGCCGCTTGGCCTTCAGGTCGTTGAGGATGCGCACCAGGTCGCCGCGCACGGTGCAGCAGATGCAGCCGTTGTTCATCTCGACGATCTGCTCGTCGGTGTCGGCCACCAGCAGTTCGTTGTCCACGCCCTCGGGGCCGAACTCGTTTTCGATCACGGCGATCTTGCGGCCGTGCGGCTCGCGCAGGATGCGGTTGAGCAGCGTGGTCTTGCCGGCGCCGAGAAAGCCGGTCAGGACAGTGACGGGGACTTGCGGTTCGGTCATCGGGCGTTCGCTCGCGGCGAGCCACCAGGAAAAAGGGCCGCGGATTGTATCGGTGATCGGTGATCGGTGATCGGTGATCGGTGATCGGTGATCGGCGATCGGGAGCGAGGGCAGGCGGGCGGGCACAATGCCTGCCCGCCTGCGCCGGACGCCGCCTTGACCGCCACCCCGCTGCTGTTGATCGTCTGCTCCTCGCTGTTGCACGCGGGATGGAACCTCATTGCCAAGCGGATGAGCGCGGCCGGGGGCGCACCGGCGGTGTGGGCCTATTCGCTGGTCACCGTGGCGATTTACCTGCCGGCCCTGTTGGTGATCGCGCCAGGCGAGGTCGCCGCCCTGGTGCAGGCGAACGGTACGGTGGCGCTGGCCGTACTCGCCTCGGCACTGCTGCACACCGCGTACGCCGTGTTGCTGCAACGGGGTTACCGCAGCGGCGACCTGTCGGTGGTCTATCCGGTGGCCCGCGGCGCGGCGCCGCTGCTGACGACCTGCGGGGCAGTGCTGCTGCTCGGCGAGCGGCCGGGGCCCGCCGCACTCGCCGGCGCTTTGCTGGTGGCGGCGGGCGCGTTCTGGCTCGGCGGCGGGCGGGCCATGCTCTCGGCCGCCACGCGCCGTCCGGGCGTGGGCTGGGGGCTGCTGATCGCCACCTTCATCGCCGCATACACGGTGGTCGACGCTTGGGCGGTGGCCGGGCTTGCCGTTGGTGCGCTGCTGCTGGACACCGCCGGCAATCTGCTGCGGCTGGCGATCCTGACGCCGGTCGCGCTGCGCGCACCGGCGTCGCTGCGGCTGCTGTGGACGCGCTACCGCTGGCACGTGCTCGCCATTGGTGCGATCTCGCCGCTGTCCTACATCCTGTTTCTGCTGGCGCTGAAACACGCGCCCGTGCATGCGTCCGCCCCGGCGCGTGAGCTGTCGCTGCTCTTCGGAGCGCTGCTGGGCACGCTGGTGTTGCGCGAGGGGCGGCCGCTCGAGCGGATGAGCGGCGCGGCCCTCATCGCCGCTGGCGTGGCGCTGCTCGCACGCGGCTGAGCGCGCTTACTACTTGCGCGCTTCCAATTGCGCCAGCCGCGCCTCCAGCGCGGCCAGCTTCTCCCGCGTGCGTGCCAGCACTTGCGACTGCACGTCGAAGTCCTCGCGCGTGACGAGATCGAGTTTTCCGAGCTGCTGGGTCAGCAGCGCCTTCAGATTCTTCTGCATGTCGGCCGCCGGCGTGTCGGCCAACAATGCAGCGATGCGTTGCTGAAGGTCGTCGAGAAAGGCAAGGCGGTCCATCGGGGTGCTCCATCTTGGAGTCAGTTTAATCCGGCAGCAGGCGCGTGCGGACGCCCGCGATCGGGGCGCCATGCTCATCGCGAGTGCAAGGTGGCGCTTGGCGTGGCGTGAACGAGCGATTCGGGTGCATCGCGGTCTGTGGCACGCATGTTGCTGAAGCCGACCCTGTCATTTCTAACCTTTGTTTCTTTTTGCACCTCCTTAACCTGAAAGGATCGTCGATGAAACACCTGACCCGAGCTTCCCTCGCGGTGGCGATTGCCGCCCTCCCCGCGCTGGCCAGCGCACAGGCCAAGCCCGAGCCGGACTACACGCTGACGGCCAACGTTACGCTGGCCAGTCAGTACCTGTTCCGAGGTATCTCGCAGACCGACGGCAAGCCGGCGATTCAGGGCGGCTTCGACTTTGCCCACAAGAGCGGCGTCTACCTGGGTAACTGGAACTCGAACATTAGCTGGCTCTCGGACGCCAACCCCGGCTTGACCGCGCCGATCGAAATGGACTTCTACGGCGGCTGGAAGACCACGCTGGGCGACTTCGGTCTCGACTTCGGCGGCATTTACTACTACTACCCGCTGCGTAACGACCCCCCGGGTTTCGTCAGTCCCGACACCTTCGAGGCCTACGCTGGGGCCAGCTGGGGTCCGCTGTCGGTGAAGTTCTCGTACGCCTTCACCGACTTCTTCGGGCTGAAAGACAGCGACGGCAGCTACTACATCGACGGCACGGTCAACTACCCCATCGCAGACACAGGCTTCTCGGTATTGGCGCACCTGGGCTACCAGGGTGTGAGCGCCAATTCCACCACGCCGACCTGCCTGAACGGAAGCAAGAGCTACTCCTATACCGACTGGAGGCTCGGCGGCGCCTACACGATCGACGGCTGGACCATCGGCGCCTACTGGTCGGATACCAGTGCGGAGTCTGCGTGCTGGACCAATCTGGCCGGGCGCAACCTGAGCAAGAGCCAGTTCCTGGCCACGATCAGCCGCTCGTTCTAGCCGCAGGCTTTTTCCATCGGAGCACTCTCAATGAAACTGATCACCGCCATCATCAAGCCGTTCAAGCTTGACGAGGTGCGCGAGGCGCTGTCCGCCGTCGGCGTGCAGGGCATCACCGTCACCGAGGCCAAGGGTTTTGGACGGCAAAAGGGCCACACCGAGCTGTATCGCGGCGCGGAGTACGTGGTCGACTTCCTGCCCAAGGTCAAACTCGAAGCCGCGGTCGCCGACGACATCGTCGAGCGCGCCATCGAGGCCATCGAGGGCTCGGCCCGTACCGGCAAGATCGGCGACGGCAAGATTTTCGTCTACGACCTCGAGCAGGTCGTGCGCATCCGTACCGGCGAAACCGGTAAGGAAGCGCTCTAACCGACCCGTTCAGGAGCATCCACTCATGAAGAAACTACTTTCGTTCTGGGCGGCGGCCTTGCTGCTGCTCGGTCTGGCCGCCGCGCCCGCGCGGGCGGCCGACGCGTTGCCGGCAGCGGTGACCTTCGAACTCGACAAGGCCGACTTGTCGGCGGACGCCACCAAGGCGATCGCCGCCGCGGCTGAGCAGGCCAAGGGCGTGGCGGGCAGCCGCGTGCTGGTCTCGGGCTTTACCGATACGTCGGGCAGTGCGCCGCATAACGACGAACTGGCCAAGAAGCGCGCCTTCGCCGTGCGCGACGCGCTCGTCAAGGCCGGTTTGCCGGAGTCGCAGGTGTTGCTGGTGAAGCCCTCGGCCGTGGAGTCGGGCGGCGATCCGGCCAAGGCGCGGCGAGTCGAGTTGTCTCTGCTTGCGCCTGGCGCGGCAGCGCCGGCCGCGGAAATGCTGCTCGTCGTGGCCGAAGTGGCCGCGCCCGCGGAAGCCGCGCCCGCCGCGCCGCCCACGCCGGATAAGGGCGACGTGACCTTCATGTACGTCGCCACCGTGCTGGTCATTCTGATGACGATCCCCGGGCTGGCGCTGTTCTACGGCGGTCTGGTGCGCAGCAAGAACATGCTGTCGGTGCTGATGCAGGTATTCGTCACCTTCTCGATGATCTCGGTCCTGTGGGTGGTCTACGGCTACACGCTCGCTTTCGGCGGGCCGGGCGCGTTCTTCGGCAACTTCAGCAAGATGTTCCTGAGCGGCGTGACCCCGAGTTCGGTGGCGGCGACCTTCAGCAAGGGGGTGTACATCCCCGAGCTGCAATTCGTGGCGTTCCAGCTCACCTTCGCGGCGATCACGCCGGCGCTGATCGTCGGCGCCTTTGCCGAGCGGATGAAGTTCTCCGCGGTGCTGCTCTTCATGGCGCTGTGGTTCACCTTCGCCTACATCCCGATGGCGCACGCCGTGTGGTACTGGGACGGGCCGGATGCGATCAAGGATCAGGCCACGCTCGACGCGGTCGTCGCCAATGCCGGCTACCTGTGGGCCAAGGGCGCGCTCGACTTTGCCGGCGGCACGGTGGTGCACATCAACGCCGGTGTCGCCGGTCTGGTCGCGGCCTACATGGTCGGCAAACGGCTCGGCTACGGCAAGGAGGCGCTGGCCCCGCACAGCCTGACGCTGACCATGGTTGGCGCCGCACTGCTGTGGGTGGGCTGGTTCGGCTTCAACGTCGGCTCCAACCTGGAAGCCAACGGCACCGCGGCGCTGGCCTTCATCAACACGCTGGTGGCCACCGCAATGGCCGTGCTGGCGTGGATGTTTGCCGAGTGGATGGTCAAGGGCAAGCCCTCGATGCTGGGTGCGGCGTCGGGCGCGGTCGCCGGTCTGGTGGCGATCACGCCGGCCTGCGGCTTCGTCGGCATCATGGGCGCGCTGGCTATCGGCCTGGCCGCCGGCCTGATCTGCTTCTGGGGCGTCACGGGCCTGAAGAAGATGCTCGGCGCGGACGACGCGCTCGACGTCTTCGGCGTGCACGGCGTGGGCGGCATCGTCGGTGCACTGTTGACCGGCGTGTTTGCCTCGCCGTCGCTCGGCGGCGCCGGCATCTGCAACTACATCACCAACGAGTGCGGCAACCCGGCAGACTTCCCCGGCATCGGCGCGCAGTTGTGGATTCAGTTCCAGGGCGTGCTGTGGGCAATCGGTATCTCGGCGGTCGTCTCGATCGTCGCCTTGCTGATCATCAAGATGGTGGTCGGCCTGCGCGTCTCGGAAGAAGACGAGCGCGAAGGTCTGGACACGACCAGCCACGGCGAGTCGGCGTACAAGTACTAAGAAGCGTCCTTCGGCGCGGCGGCCTGCGGGCCGCCGCGCCGGGCGGTTCCACAAAAGGCCCGGCATGTCCGGGCCTTTTGTTGAATCGTCTCGGGCAGAATTTCGCGCCCGCCATGAACGACACCCTCACCCTCACCATCGCCTGCCCCGACCGCGTCGGCATCGTCGCGGCGGTGAGCCGCTTCATCGCGGAGCGCGGCGGCTGGATCGTCGAGGCCAACCATCACGCGGACGGTGCCACACAGCGCTTCTTCATGCGCAACGTGATGACGGCTGAGTCGCTCGCCGCGCGCGGCGTGGCGGCGGCGGATTTCCGGCGCGACTTTGCCGCCATCGCCGCCGAGTTCGCGATGGACTGGGCGCTCGCCGAGTCCGCGCAGCGCAAGCGTGTGGTGCTGCTGGTGAGCCGCCACGACCACTGCCTGGTCGATTTGCTGTACCGCTTCCGCAGCGGCGAGCTGGCGGGCGAGGTGGTGGCGGCGATCTCCAACCACGACGAGCTGCGCGGCTACGTCGAGTGGCACGGCATCGCGTTTCGCTACGTACCGGTGCCGCGCGACGACGCCGGCAAGGCGGCGGCGTTCGCCACCATCGACGCGCTGTGCGACGAGTTGCGCGCCGATCTGCTGGTGCTGGCCCGCTACATGCAGATCCTGCCGGCGTGGCTCACGCGCAAGCGGGCCGGCAGGATCGTCAACATCCACCACAGTTTTCTGCCGAGCTTTGCCGGCGCGCGGCCGTATGCGCAGGCCTTCGAGCGCGGCGTGAAGCTGATCGGCGCCACCTCGCACTACGTGACCGAAGACCTCGACGAAGGGCCGATCATCGAGCAGGACGTGGTGCGCATCGACCACGGCGACACCGAAGACGATCTGGTGCGCTACGGCCGCGACATCGAGAAGGTCGTGCTGGCGCGCGCCCTCAAGTACCACCTCGAAGACCGGGTGCTGCTCAACGGCCGCCGCACGGTGGTGTTCCGGTAGCCGACGATGCCCTTGAGCCTGCTTCGCTTTGGCTGGGCCTCGCTACTCGGGCGCGGGCATCCCGAGCCGCGGATGTTCACCGCCTACGACAAGCTGCCGGCGACCGCCGATGTGGTGATCGTCGGCGCCGGCGGGCATGGTCTCGCGGCCGCCTACTACCTGGCGCGCGACCACGGGATCAACGACGTGGTGGTGCTGGAAAAAGGCTATCTCGGCGGCGGCAACACCGGCCGCAACACCACGATCATCCGCAGCAACTACCTGACGCCCGAGGGCGTGCGCTTCTACGACGAGAGCGTGCGTCTGTGGCAGGACCTGGCGCAGGACTTCGATCTCAATCTTTTCTACTCCACACGCGGCCACTACACGCTCGCGCACACCGACGCCGCGCTGCGCACGATGCGGCTGCGCGCCGAGGTCAACAAGCACTACGGCGTGGCGAGCGAGGTGGTCGATGCGCGCGACGTGCAGCGCGCGCTGCCGATGATGGACATCACTTGCGCCGGTCACGCGCCGGTGCTGGGGGCGCTGTACCACGCGCCCGGCGCCATCGCGCGGCACGACGCGGTCGCCTGGGGTTACGGCCGCGGGGCCGACGCGCGCGGCGTGCAGATCCACCAGAAGACCGAAGTGCTGGGCGTCGAGTGCGAAGACGCGCAGGGCGCACGCCGCGTGCGCGCGGTGGTCACCAACCGCGGGCGGATCGAAACGCGCAAGGTCTTGTGCGCGGTGGCGGGTTCCACGCCGCGGCTGCTCGACATGGTCGGCCTGCGTTCGCCGCTCGTGATCCACCCCTTGCAGGCGATGGTCAGCGAGCCGGTCAAGCCCTGGCTCGACCCGATCATCGTCTCCGGCTCGCTGCACGTGTACGTCAGCCAGACGGCGCGCGGCGAACTGGTGATGGGCGCCTCGCTCGATCCGTACGAGCTGCACTTGACGCGCTCGACCTTCGACTTCGTCGAGGGCCTCTCCGCGCACATGCTGGAGTTGTTCCCGTTTTTGTCCGACGTGAAGGTGGTGCGCCAGTGGGCCGGAATGGCCGACATGACGCCGGACTTCGCGCCCATCATGGGCAAGACCGCGGTCGACGGCTTCTACCTCGATGCCGGCTGGGGCACCTGGGGCTTCAAGGCCACTCCGGTCTGTGGCAAGACCATGAGCGCCACCGTCGCGCAGGACCGCAACCACCCGCTGATCGAAGCCTTCAGCCTCGACCGCTTCGCCAACTTCGAGCTGACCGGCGAGAAAGGAGCCGCCAGTGTCGGCCACTAAAAAAATACGGGTCAGACCCCTATTTCCAGAAAATAGGGGTCTGACCCCTATTTCCGGCGCATGAAGCTGCTGGCTTGTCCGATCAACGGGTTGCGGCCGGTGGCGGAGTTCGCCTACGGGGGCGAGGTGCGTGCGGAGCCGGCGGGGGCGGTAGTGGATGCGCAATGGGCGGACTACGTGTTCAACCGCAACGGGGCGGCGGGCGTGAAGCGCGAGTGGTGGTACCACGTGCCGAGCGGCACCTGGTTCGTCGCCGAGCGCGATACGGCGCGCGATGTGGTGCTGCGCACGTACCTGTGGGCAGACCGCCCGCGCGAGGGCGACGCATGAAGCGCCTGCCGCCGCAGCCGGGCGAGTGGATCGACCGCGAGCAGCCGCTCACGTTCCGCTTCGAGGGCTGCGAATTCACCGGCTTTGCCGGCGACAGCATCGCCTCGGCGCTCGCGGCCAACGGCGTGCGGGTGCTGGGGCGCTCGTTCAAGTACCACCGGCCGCGCGGGCTTTTGTCCGTCGCCGGGCACGATGTCAACGCGCTGATGCAGGTGGCGCATGACGGCCGCAGCCGCCCCAACGTCCGCGCGGACGTGACGCCGCTGGCGGCGGGGATGGACATCACCGCGGTCAACACTTTCGGCGGGCTGGCGGCAGATCGCGCGCGCTGGCTCGACGCGCTGTCGGCTTTTCTGCCGGTCGGCTTCTACTACAAGGCGTTTCACTCGAAGAAGCACTTCCCGCGCTGGGAGCGGATGTTCCGCGCGCTGACCGGTCTCGGTCGCCTGCAACTCGACGCGCCCGCAGAGAAGACGCCGAAGCGCTACGCGTTTGCCGACGTCGCGGTGATCGGCGCCGGCCCCTCGGGCCTGGCGGCGGCACTCGCCGCGGCCGAGGCCGGCGCGGAGGTCGCACTGGCCGACGAGAACCCCGTGCTCGGCGGCAGCGGCTTTTATGCGGAGCGCGATCCCGCCGCGCGCGCCGAGCTGGAAACGCTCGTCGCGCGGGTGCAAAGCCACCCGCGCATCCGCGTGTTCGCGCAGGCCGCGGCAATCGGCTACTACGCCGACCACTGGCTGCCGCTCGCGCTGCCCACGCACGTCGTCAAGCTGCGCGCGCGCGCGGTGGTGGTCGCGCAGGGCGCCTTCGAGCAACCCGCGGTCTTCCGCAACAACGACTTGCCGGGCGTGATGCTCGCCTCCGGCGCGCAGCGGCTGCTGCGCCGCTATGCGGTGGCGCCGTGCTCGCGGCTGGTGCTGCTGACCGCCAACGCGCAGGGCTACGCCGCCGCGCTCGATGCGCTGGCCGCCGGCATCGAAGTCGCCGCCGTACTCGACCTGCGCGCCGAGCCCGGCCCCGCGTCGCGCCGGTTGATGGACGCACTCGCCGCGCGCGGCGTACGCACGAGCCTCAACGCCGCGCTCGGCGCCGCGCGCGCGGGCCGCGACGGCACGCCGGCCGCCGTGGAGATCGGCCACATCGACGCCAACCGCGTGGTGCCCGTGCACGAGGTGCCCTGCGACGGCGTGTGGATGAGCGTCGGCTACGCGCCCGCTGCGCATCTGCTGTACCAGGCCGGCGCCCAGATGGGCTTCGACGGCGCGCTCCAGCAGTTCGTGCCGCGCGCGCTGCCCGCGGGCCTCTTTGCCTGCGGCAAGGTCAACGGCGTGTACGACTTCGCCGGTCGCCTCAGCGATGGCGAGCGCGCGGGCAGCTATGCCGCCGCGCACGCGCTCGCGCAGCCCGCCCCGGCCACCGTCGTGCTTCCGCCGGCAAGCGAGTCGCCCTCGCATCCGTACCCGATCTTCGCGCACGCCAAGGGCAAGGACTTCATCGACTTCGACGAAGACCTGCAAGTCAAGGACCTCGCCCACGCCGCGCAGGAGGGCTTCGACAACATCGAGCTGCTCAAGCGCTACTCGACCGTCGGCATGGGGCCGAGCCAGGGCAAGCACTCGAACATGAACGCGGTGCGCGTGCTGGCGCGGCTGCGGCGCGAGCCGATCGACGCCGTGGGCACCACCACCGCGCGCCCGCTGTTCCACCCGGTGCCGATGGCGCTGCTCGCCGGCCGCGGCTTTACGGTGGAGCGGCGCACTCCGATTCACGACCGGCACACCGCCGCCGGCGCCGTGTGGATGCCGGCCGGCCAGTGGCAGCGGCCGGAGCACTACGCAGTCGCCGGCGCGAGCCGCGCCGAATGCATCCGCGCCGAGGCGGCTGCCGTGCGCAACGCGGTCGGGCTGATCGACGTCGGCACGCTCGGCAAAATCGAACTGCGCGGGCCGGATGCTGCGGAGTTTCTCGAGCGCGTCTACACCGGCCGCTTCGCCAACACGAAGATCGGCACCACCCGCTACGGCGTGATGTGCGACGAAGCCGGCACGCTGATCGACGACGGCGTGATCGCCCGCCTGGGCGAGCAGCACTTCTACTTCACCACCACCACCAGCGGTGCCGCCACCGTCTACCGCGAGTTGCAGCGCTGGGCCTTGATCTGGGGCCTGCGCGTGGGCATCGTCAACCTGACCGGGCAGATGGCCGCGTTCAACCTCGCCGGCCCGCGGGCGCGGGCCGTGCTGCGGACTTTGACGGCGCTCGATCTGTCCGAAGCGGCGTTCCCGTACCTCGCCGCGCGCGAGGGCGAAGTCGCCAGCGTGCCTGCGCGGCTGCTGCGCGTGGGCTTTGTCGGCGAACTCGGCTACGAGATCCACGTGCCCGCCAACCGCGCGGTGGGCGTCTGGCAGGCGCTCACCGAAGCTGGCGCAGAGCAAGGGCTGCGCTACTTTGGCGTCGAAGCGCAGCGCCTGCTGCGGCTGGAAAAGGGGCACATCATCGTCGGCCAGGACAGCGACGGCCTGACCAACCCCTTCGACGCTGCGCTCGGCTGGGCGGTCAAGATGGACAAGCCCTACTTCGTCGGCCAACGCAGTCTGGCGATCCTCGCGCGCAAGCCGCGCAAGCAGGTGTTGACCGGCTTCACGCTCGACGACCCCGCGCAGGGCGTGCCGTTGGAGTCGCATCTGGCGATCGAAGCCGGCGAGATCGTCGGTCGCATGACCAGCATCGCCGAGTCGCCGGCCGTGGGCAAGGTGATCGGGCTGGCTTACCTCGCACCGGCGCTGGTCGAGCGAGGCAAGTTTTCGATCCGCCTGGGCGACGGGCGCCTGGTCGGCGCGACGGTCGCCGCCACCCCGTTCTACGACCCCGGCAACGCGCGGCAAAAGATGGAGGACGCAGCATGACCGGCGTGGCCTTGAACGACGTGTCGGCACGCGCGCGGGTCGGCGTCAAGGGCGCCGCCGCTGCGGAGTTCTTGCGCGCGCAGGGGCTGGCGGTGCCGGAGAGGTTCAATTGCTGGACTGAGCGGGATGGGGTGTTGGTGGCCCGGTTGGGGATGACGGAGTTCTTGGTGGAGGCTGGAGCGGGTTGCGGCGGTTTTCCCTCACCCCACCCCCTGTCCGGGGGGGAGAGGGGCTTGCAAGGCCCTCTCCCCCCGGGAGAGGGTGGCGCGGAGCGCCGGGTGAGGGAAGACCCTGCGCTGCCGAGCCAACTCCCCACGCCGCTGCAAGCGCTCGCCGCCGCGCTACACGCCGCCACCCAACTGAACAACCCCGACCTCTACCCCGTCCTGCGCGCCGACTGCGCGCTCGTCCTTGCCGGCCCTCTGGCAAACGACTTGCTTGTGCAGGTCTGCAACGTGGACTTCGCACCGCTCGCCCGCGCCGCCACCGCGAATGACGGCCCACTGGCACTGACGCAAATGGTCGGCGTGTCGGTCACGGTAGTGCCGCAGCGCCGCGCCGACGACCTGCTCTACCGCATCTGGTGCGACCCGAGCTTTGGGCCGTACCTGAAGACCACCCTGCAAGACATCGCCGATGAACTGAACGCCGGAGCCCCCACCGCATGAACAAGCCTCAGGCAGCCAAGCTCTTCAAGGACCGCGGCATCAAGTACGTGCTCGCGCAATTCGTCGACATCCACGGCGCGGCCAAGGCCAAGGCGGTGCCGGTCGAACACTACGACATGGTGCTCACCGACGGCGCGGGCTTTGCCGGCTTCGCGCTGTGGGGCTTCGGCATGGGGCCGCACGGGCCGGACTACATGGCGGTGGGCGACCCCGCCACGCTCGCGCACGTGCCGTGGATGCCGGGCTTTGCGCGCATCGTCTGCGACGGCGTAGTCAAGGGCAAGCCCTACCCGTACTGCTCGCGCACGGTGTTGAAGGGTGCATTGAAGACGCTGGCCAAGCAGGGCCTGACCCTCTACACCGGCATCGAGCCGGAGTTCATGCTGCTGCAAAAGACCGCGAGCGGTGCGCTCGCCCCGGCGGACGCCACCGACACGCTGGACAAGCCCTGCTACGACTACAAAGGGCTGGCGCGTTCGGCCGCGTTTCTCGAACGGCTGACGTCCTGCGTGAAGGAAGTCGGGCTGGACGTCTATCAAATCGACCACGAAGACGCCAACGGCCAGTTCGAGGTCAACTTCACCTATGCCGACGCGCTGACCACCGCCGACCGCTTCACCTTCTTCAAAATGGCGGTGAGCGAGCTCGCGCGCGAGCAGGGGCTGATCGGCACCTTCATGCCCAAGCCCTTCGCCAACCGCACCGGCACCGGCGCGCACTTCCACATCTCGATCGGCAACGCCAAGACCAAGAACCTGTTCTACGACCCCAAGGACAAACACCGCCTGCAACTGTCGCAGATGGGTTACTGGTTCTTGGGCGGGCTGCTGGCGCATGCGCGCGCGCTGGCCGCGATCTGCGCACCGACCGTCAACAGCTACAAGCGGCTGGTGGTCGGCCGCTCGCTGTCGGGGGCGACCTGGGCGCCCGCGTACATCGCCTACGGCGACAACAACCGCACGGCGAGCGTGCGCATCCCCGGCGGGCGGATCGAGTTGCGGCTGCCCGACGGCGCGATGAACCCTTATCTCACCACCGCCGCGGTGATCGCCGCCGGCATGGACGGCGTGGCCCGCAAGCTCGACCCCGGCGCGCCGATCAACGAA
>JAJTHJ010000287.1 GCA_021298875.1 Burkholderiales bacterium
TGCCGGGTACGTGACGCACGTGGCCACGGTCGATGCCATAGGCGTCGAGCCGCGCGAGGTAGGGCTGCGCATCGTCGCCGACGGTGGCCATCGGCAGCGGCTCGCCGCCCAAGAGCTTGAGGTTGTACGCGATGTTGCCGGCGCAGCCGCCGAACTCGCGTCGCAACTGCGGTACCAGGAAGGCGACGTTCAGGATGTGCACCTGCTCGGGCAGGATGTGGTCCTTGAAGCGGCCCTCGAAAACCATGATCGAGTCGTAGGCGATCGAGCCGCAGATCAGTGTGGACATCGGTTCGGTTCCGGTGAGTGCTACGGCAGTTGCGGCGGATTCGGATGCAGCCGCGCCATCATGTGGCAGTCGACGTAACGGCCGTCGCGCAAGGCAAAGGCGCGCTGCGTGCCCTCGTGCACGAAGCCGAACTTGCGGTACAGCGCCATCGCCGGCTCGTTGTCGGTGAAGACGCCGAGTTCGATCCGCAGATAGCCGGCCCAGTTTTCGGCCCAGTCGAGCAGGCGGCGCATCAGCTCGCTGCCCACGCCGCGCCGCTGCCAGTCGTGCGCAACCGAGATCCCCAGCCCCGCGACGTGGCGCGTGCGCAGCGACTGACTCGTGCGAAACAGCCCGGCGTTGCCGATCACCGCGCCATCGGCCAGCGCCACCAGATGCAGCGTGTCGGACTGCTCAAGCTGGCCTTCGAGCCGCTTGCGCCAGACTTCCACGCTCGGATAGGGCAACTGCAACAGCCCGCCAAACACCCGCGGGTCGGCCATCAACTGCGCCAAGCCTTCCGCGTCGGCGGGCGACGCGCGGCGGTACTCAACCGTCACAGCTTGGCGCTCGCCCAAGGCAGCACGCTCGCCAGTGCTTCGGCGAGCTTGGACGGATCGGTGCCGCCCGCCATTGCCATGTCGGGCCGGCCGCCGCCCTTGCCGCCCACCTGCTGCGCGACGAAGTTGACGAGCTCGCCGGCCTTGATCTTGCCGGTGGCATCCGCCGTCACGCCGGCCGCCAGTTGCACCTTGTCGCCTTCGACGGTGGCGAGCACGATGGCTGCGGTCCTCAGCTTGTTCTTCAGTTGATCGACCGTATCGCGCAGCACCTTCGCGTCGGCCGACTCCAGCTTGGCCGCCAGCACCTTGATGCCTTTCACGTCCACCGCCTGCGCCAGCAGCTCATCGCCCTGGCTGGCGGCGAGCTTGCCCTTGATGCGGGCGAGCTCCTTCTCCAGCGTCTTGACGTTGTCGAGGATCTGCGCCAGCCGCGCGTTGAGTTCCGCGGTCGGTGCCTTGACGGTCGCCGCCGCCTGCGACAGTTGCGCATCGAGCGCCTGCACGAACTCGACGGCGCCGGCGCCGGTCACCGCCTCCACCCGGCGCACGCCGGCGGCGATGCCGGTTTCGGCCACGATCTTGAAGAAGCCGATGTCGCCGGTGCGGCTCACGTGCGTGCCGCCACACAGTTCGGTCGAGTGCTCGCCCATCGCCAGCACGCGCACCTCGTCGCCATACTTGTCGCCGAAGAAGGCGAGCGCACCGGCGCGGATCGCGTCGTCGTACTTCATCAACTGCGCGGTCACCGCGGTATTGCCGCGGATCGCGGCGTTGACCTGATCTTCGACCGCGCGGATTTCGTCCGCGGTCAGCGGCTTGTCGTAAGAAAAGTCGAAGCGCGTGCGCTCCGCATCGACCAGCGAGCCCTTCTGCTGCACGTGGCGGCCGAGCGTGCGGCGCAGCGCGGCGTGCATCAGGTGTGTGGCCGAGTGGTTGTGGCGGGTGCGGGTGCGCAGGTTCACGTCCACGCGCGCGGCCACCTTGTCGCCAATCGCCAGCGTGCCGGTCTTGAGCACGCCGTGGTGGCCGAACACGTCGGCCTGAATCTTCTGCGTGTCGGTCACTTCGAACGTGCCAGTGCCGCCGGCCAGCTCGCCACGGTCGCCGACCTGGCCGCCGCTTTCCGCGTAAAACGGCGTGGTGTCGAGCACCACGATCGCACTCTGGCCCGCCGCGATCTCGTCGACCGGGTTGCCGCCAACGTACAGTGCCACCACCTTGCCCTCGGCCGCGAGTTCGTCGTAGCCAACAAAGCGCGTGCGCAAGCCGGAGTAGTCCACCCCGAGCGTCATCTTGAACTTGCCCGCGGCCCGCGCCTGCTCGCGCTGCTGCGCCATCGCCTGCTCGAAGCCGGCGATGTCCACCGCCACGCCGCGCTCGCGGCAGATGTCGGCGGTCAGATCGACCGGGAAACCGTAGGTGTCGTAAAGCAGGAACACGGTCTCGCCGTCGAGCATCCTGGCGTCGCCGCTGCTCAGCGCACCGAGCGCCCCATCGAGGATGCGCATGCCGTTTTCCAGCGTCTCGCCGAAGCGTTCTTCTTCCTGCTTCAACACCGCAGTGGCGCGCGCCTGCTGCTCGACGAGTTCCGGGTAGGCCTCGCCCATCTCGCGCGCCAGATCGGCCATCAACTTGTGGAAGAACGGCTGCGTCTGGCCGAGCTTGTAGCCATGGCGCAGCGCGCGCCGCACGATCCGCCGCAGCACATAGCCGTGCCCTTCGTTACCCGGCACGATGCCCTCGGCCACGAGGAAGCCGCAGGCGCGGATGTGGTCGGCGATCACCTTCAGCGAGTTGTCGGCGAGGTCCTTGCGGCCGGTCTCGCGCGCGGCGGCGGCGATCAGGTTCTGGAAGACATCGATCTCGTAATTGCTGTGCACGTGCTGCAACACCGCCGACAGCCGCTCCAGCCCCATGCCGGTGTCCACGCAGGGCTTGGGCAGCGGGGTGAGCACGCCGGCCTCGTCGCGCGAGTACTGCATGAAGACGAGGTTCCAGATTTCGATGTAGCGGTCGCCGTCCGCGTCCGGCGAGCCCGGCGGGCCGCCGGCGACACTCGGGCCGTGGTCGTAGAAAATTTCAGAGCACGGGCCGCAGGGGCCGACATCGGCCATCTGCCAAAAGTTGTCGGAGACGTACTTGGCCTGACCCGGCTTGTCGCCGATGCGGATGCAGCGCTCGACCGGCACGCCGATGTCCTTCGTCCAGAGATCGAACGCCTCGTCGTCGTCGATGTAGACGGTGGTCCACAGCTTCTCCGCCGGCAGGCCGTAGACCTTCGTCAGCAACTCCCACGCATAGCGGATCGCGTCGCGCTTGAAGTAGTCGCCAAAGCTGAAGTTGCCCAGCATCTCGAAGAAGGTGTGATGCCGCGCGGTGTAGCCGACGTTTTCCAAGTCGTTGTGCTTGCCGCCGGCGCGCAGCGACTTCTGCGACGTGGTCGCCCGCACGTAGGGCCGCCGCTCCTTGCCGAGGAACACGTCCTTGAACTGCACCATCCCGCTGTTGGTGAAGAGCAGTGTCGGGTCGCCGGTGAGCACCA
>JAJTHJ010000255.1 GCA_021298875.1 Burkholderiales bacterium
CGACGGCGCCGGAGGAATCGATGGCGACCAGATCGACGCGCCCGTCGTTGTTCAGGTCTGCCGCCGCGAAGCGCGCAATCGGCCCGCCGGCGCGCAGCCGCGTCGTCTTGTCCGCCGCCGCTCCGGGATTGCCGCCGCCGACGCCCCAGACGACGACCAGCTCGCCCGCACCCAGCGCGATCAGATCGAGCGTGCCGTCGTGATCCAGGTCGGCGAATTCGATCTGCTCGACGGGGTTGCCGCCCGCGGGCTTCAGCGCCGGCCCGTCGCGATAGGTATCGGCGCCGCTTAGCACCAAGCGCACCTCCGGGCCCGCGGCCAGTGCCAGATCGGCGCTGCCGCGGCGCGTCAGGTCCACTGGGCGGACCGGGGCGCTGCCCTTGAATACGGTGGCCGGCACGCCGATGCCGGGCGGTCCCGCCGGTCGCTTGTATTTGCCGTCGAGCTTGGTCAGTGGCACCGGGTCGGCGTCGGTCAGAATGTCGAGCGAGCCGTCGTGGTCGAAGTCGGCGACGACGAGCCGGCGTGCCGGCTTGTCGTCGATCTTCTCGAAGGCAAGCGGCGCCTGCTCCAGCGGCGTCGAGACGCGCACGCCGGCAGCGCCTGCCACCACCACGCGCGGCCCTTGCGCGTCCATCCACTCGACGCGCAGTTCGTCGGCGGGGCCGTCGAGCTTGCCGAGCGGCTTGACCGCGCGGTCGGCAATGCGCAGCAGCGTGCCGTCGGCGCAGACGCCGAGCAGGTCTTCGCGCGCCGCGGGCGTGATCGACACGATCTTTTCGAGCCGCGTCAGCACGCAGCCGGCCGGCGGTCGCGCAACCTCCACGGCGAGCGCCGCGTCGAGGTACGGAAAGCCGGCGGTCGCGCGCTGCGGGTCGTTGTGCAGCGGGCGGGTGAAGCCGCTTTCGTCGAACAGCCGCTCCTTGCGCGTGAAGCGCTCGCTCGCCTTGACGGCGTTGAACCGCTTCAGCGACGCCGCCGCGAGTTCCTTGTTGCCGGCACTCTGGTAGTAGCGGTACATCTGGTACAGGCTCGACTTGTGCTCCGGATCGATCTGCAACGCGCGCAGCAGTTCCTGCAGGAACGTCTGCTGGTCCTTGGCGGCGCTCGCCAACATGGCCAGTTCGTAATGCAGTTGCGCGTCGAGCGGTTGCAGCTCGTTGGTCTTCATCCAGCGGGCGCGCGCGGCCTCGGGCTTGCCTTCGAGCTTGTCGATCAGACCCATCAGGTACTGGGCAGCGGCGAAGTCGGCGTTGCCCTCGAGTGCCTTGTCCACCCAAGGCCGCGCCTCGGCCGGCTTGCCCTGGCGCATGTAGACGAGCGCCAGATTGAAGGCGTCGGCGGGGCGCTTGGCCCGCTCCCAGGCCGTCTGGAACGAAACGATCGCGCGGTCCAGCGTCAGGCCGCCCTCGTAGTGCGCGATGCCCTCGTTGCGCAGGCGCGCCAGATCGGCCGCCGGGTCGGCGAGCTTCGGGTTCTCGCGCATCACCGGCGCCAGTGCGTCCTTCGGGTTCAGCGCCTTGTCCTGCGCGCCCGCCGCGCCGGCGCACAGCAGCAGCGCCGCCGCCCCGCGCGCCATTCCACGTCCGATCGTCGTTCCCATGCTTGCTCCGTTCATCGTGTGCCGCCTTTCTCCGCTGAGACCGGTTCTAGCGTTCCACCCTCGCGCAACCGGTAGCGCTGGTTGGCCACCACGTTCTGGAAGCGCTGGGTGGTGCCGCTCGGCCAGACCACCTCCAGATTGTCGATGCTCTTGCGCACGCCCAAGCCGAAGTGCAGCGTCGGCGGACTCTGCGACTCGAAACCGTTGCCCGCGTTGACCTCGCGATAGAAGATCTGGCCGTCGGCCGCGTACCCAGTCGCCCGCGCCCCGAGCGCGTCGCGGTTGCCGCGGGCGCCCTCGAGATCGAGCGCGACCCAGTTGCCGGCGCGGGTCTCGTTGCGGAAGACGATCGCCTTCTGGTTGGCGTTCAGGAAGATCATGTCCATCCGGCCGTCGTTGTCCAGATCGGCGACGATCAAACCGCGCCCGTCGGTATCGACATCGACCCCGGCGCGCTGGCTTACGTCCTCGAACGACAGCCCGCCGACGTTGCGGAAGAGCTTTTTCTTCTCGTAACCGGAAAAGCTCATGTCCTCCAGCGGCGGCCAGTTCATCGTGTCGGACAGGTCGACGTCGCTGTCGAGCATGATCGGCATCAGGATGTCGATGTAGTCCTTCTTGCCGCCCGAGATGAAGCCGTTCATCACCATCAGGTCGAGCCAGCCGTCGTTGTCGACGTCGATGAACTTCGCGCCCCAGCCCCACTGCGTATCGCACACGCCCATGTCGGTGGCCACGTCGGTGAAGGTCATGTCGCCGTTGTTGTGCCACAGCATGTTGCACTCGTACAGATAGGGCTCGGTGATATTGGTGACATACACGTCGAGCCAGCCGTCGTTGTCGAAGTCGCCGAACTCGGCGTTCATCCCTTTCTTGGTGTCCACGCCGATGCTGCGTCGGCTCACATCGCTGAAGGTGCCGTCGCCGTTGTTGCGGTAAACCTTGTCGGTGCCGAAGTCGTTAGCCACGTACAGGTCGGTCCAGCCGTCCTTGTCGATGTCGCCGGTGGCCATCGCCAGCGTCCAGCCGGTGTCGGCGAGGCCCGCTTCCCGGGTGCGGTCGACGAACTTGAAATTGCCCAGGTTCTTCATCAGGAAGTTGGTGCCGCCGTTGCGCGCCGCCTCCCAGCTGTCGTGCAACAGGCCTTTGCCGCTGGCGACCCGCGTCAGATCCACGTCGGGGAAGTAGGAACCGAAGTACAGGCTCGGCAGGCCGCTGTGGTCGTAATCGATCGCCACCACCGCCACCGGGTTGCGCGGCACGGGCGCCCCGGCCAGCGCGTCGGGCACGAGCTCGAACCGTTCGCCGCGCACGTTGCGGAAGATCAGGCTGCGGCCGGAGCGCACCACCACCAGATCCTTGAACCCGTCGTTGTCCAGATCGACGAACAGAGACATCATAGAGAAGTTCTTGTCGTCGTTCAGGTCGGCCACGCCCCAGGCGGCAGCCGCCTCCTCGAAGCGCAGGTTGCCCTTGTTGATGTACAGCGCGTTCGGCTTGTCGCGCAGGCTGTTGGTGAGGTAGACGTCGACCAGACCGTCGTTGTTGATGTCGGCGGCCGCTCCGCCGGCGCCCAGCGCGGTGAACCACGGTCCCAGATTGCGCAGCCGCTCGTCCACCACCGGGCCGTTGTGGCGAAAATCCAACCCGGTGGCGGCGGTCACGTCCTTGAACACGGGTTCGACCGGCGGCGCGGCCGACGCGATCGCGGCGACCGCCAACGTCCACAGTGCCACGCCGATGCTTGCTTTGCGCATGTCGATGCTTCCCTACGACGATTGAACGACGGTCAATATCTGGTTGGCCCGCAGCGGACCGAGCTTCTGCTCCGAGCGGTCCGGCCAGCGGATCGTCGCCGCCTCGACGCGCTCGGCCTTGCCCAGGCCAAAATGCACCCGCAGCGAGCTGCCGCCGGCGAAGCCGTTGCCGATCGCGACCTCGCGGTACTGGCGCCCGGCACTGGTTTCGATCGTCACGCGGGCGCCCGCGGCGTTGGTGTTGGGCGGCTTGCCGCGCAGCCGGAACTCGATCCAGTTGCCGGGGGTCGCGCTGCGGTTGAGGAACACCTGGAATGGCGCGTCGTTGTTGGTCACCGCGAAGTCGATCCGGCCGTCGTCGTCGAAATCGGCGACGAATACGCCGCGCCCGTCGAGCAGCCCCGACAAGGCCGTGCCGTCTTCGCGCTCGAAGGCGACGCCGCCGGCGTTGCGCCACAGGAGGTTCCTCTCGCGGTTGACCATGCTCATGCCGTCCACCGGCGGCCACTTGGCCGCGCTGGAGGGGTCTTCGCCGCCGTTGTTCCACAGGGCGGGAAGCAGCACCGTCAGGTAGTCCTCGTTCTTGGGTCCGGTGAAAAAGCCGTTGACCTGATAGAGGTCGAGCCAGCCGTCGTTGTCCACGTCGGCGAACTTGCCGCCCCAACCCCAGCCGCCGTCGCAGACGTTCATTTCCGTGGCGATGTCGGTGAACGTGCCGTCGCCGTTGTTGTGCCAGAGCATGTTGCACTCGTACAGGAACTTCTCGGTCACGTTGGTGACGAAAATGTCAGGCCAGCCATCGTTGTCGAAATCGCCGAACTCGGCGTTCATGCCCTTCTTGGTGTCGATGCCGATCGACCGTTCGGTGGTGTCGACGAAGCGCCCGCGGTCGTTGCGCAATACGCGATCGGTGCCATAGTCGTTGGCGATGTACACGTCGGGCCAGCCGTCGCCGTCGATGTCCCCGTAGCCGAGCGCCATCGTCCAGCCGGTGTCCTCCAGCCCGACTTCGCGGGTCCGGTCGGCAAAGGTGCCGTCGCCGTTGTTGCGCAGGAAGATGTTGCGGCCGCCGTTGCGCGACTGCTCCCAACTGTCGTGCATCACACGGTCGTCCTTCAGGTCGAACATGTCGACGTCCGGAAAGTAGGCGCCCAGGTACAGGTCGAGCCAGCCGTCGCCGTCCGCGTCGAAGGCGATCGCCGACAGGAAGTTGCCGCGGACCGCGTCGAGCCCGGAGCGGACGCTGGTGTCCTCGAAGCGGCCGTTGCCGAGATTGCGCAGCAGCACCTGACGGCCGAAGCGGATCAGCAGCAGGTCGTCGCGCCCGTCGCCGTCGTAGTCTAAGAAGATGCCGCCGGTGCAGACGTTGTGCGCGTCGTTGTAGTTCGCCACCCCGGCCGCGACGGCACGATCCTCGAACTTGCCGTTGCCCAGGTTGACGAACAGATGGTTCGGATGCCCGGCGCGCGAATCGGTGACCAGGATGTCGTCGCGCCCGTTGCCAAAAACGTCTCCGACCGCTGCCCCTGCCGCGCCGGCCGAGACCATCGCCATGATGTGGCCGAGCTTGGCGTCGAAGATCGGCGGATGGTGGCGGGCGTCGATGCCCTCCGCCCGCCCCAGCTCGACGAATTCGAGCCGCGGGCCGGGCGCGGCGGCGGTGGGCGGCGTGGACGCGGCCGCCGCGCCGACGATCGGCGCCACGGACGCCACGGCGTCGAGCCGCGGACTCCATGGCACGGCGTCGCTGGAGATCGCCGCCGCAGGCAGGAGATCGTTGGCCGCCAGCCGCACGGGCGCTCCTGCCGCCGGGTCGCGCGCCGGGGTGAGGGCGCCCGTCTTCTTGGCCGGACGGCGGACGATTTCGTAATACTTGCAGCAGGGCACCCGGCCGAGTTCCTGGCGCTCGCCGTCGGGCCAGACCACGACGACCTGCGCCTGCTCGGCGGCGCCCAGACCAAACTGCACCGCGAGGCTGCTCTGCGCCTCGAAGCCGTTGGACGGCACGATCTCCCGCGTCTGCTGCTCGAGTCCGGTCGTGACGTAGACCCGTGCGCCGATCGGCTCCGGTCGCCCGGGCAGGTCGCGCAGCCGAAAACCGATCCAGCGGCCCGCGTTTTCGGTGACGTTGCGATACAGGCGCACCGGGCCATCGACGTTGGAGACGAGGATGTCGGTGCGCCCGTCGTTGTCGAAGTCGGCGATGGCCACCCCGCGGGCGTCGAGCGGATCGTCCACGCCGGCCGCGCCGGCGATGTTGACGAACTTGCCGCCGTCCTGCCGGAACAGCACGTTGCGTTCGTTGCCGCCCATGCTGTAGCCACTCATATCGGGCCAGTCCTGCGCGTCGCGCAGATCGACGTTCTCCTTGAAGATGAAGTCGAGCAGGATCTTCATGTAGTCCTGCGGCCCCGCAGAGATGAAGCCGTTGACCACGTACAGATCGAGCTGCCCGTCGTTGTCGACGTCGACGAACTTCGCCCCCCAGCCCCAGCCGGTGTCGCAGCTGGCGGTCTCGCCCGACACGTCCACGAAGCGGAAGTCGCCGTTGTTCTGCCACAACATGTTGCACTCGTACAGGTACGGCTCGGTCATGTTGGTGACGTACACGTCGAGCAGGCCGTCGTTGTTGTAGTCGCCGAGGTCGGCGTTCATGCCTTTCTTGGTGTCGATGCCGATCGCGCCGCGCGAGCGGTCCTCGAAGCGACCGTTGCCCAAGTTGCGGAATACCCGGTCGGTGCCGAAGTCGCGAGCCAGGTAAATGTCGAGCCAGCCGTCGTTGTCTAGATCGCCCAGGCCGATGGCCATCGTCCAGCCGGTTTCCAGCAAGCCGGCCTCGCGAGTGACGTCGCGGAAGCGACCGCCGTCGTTGCGGAACAGGAACAGGCGCCCGCCGTTGGTCGCCGTCTCCCAGGAGTCGAAAAGCACCTTGCTGTCCTGCATCCGGTGCATGTCGACCTCGGGGAAATAGCCGGCCACCAGCAGACTCAGACGGCCGCTGCGGTCGTAGTCGAAGGCCGCCGCCGAGGTCGAGTTCACGTGCACACCGGCCAGGCCCATCCGCTCGGTCACGTCCTCGAAGCGTTTACCCTCCAGGTTGCGGAACAGCGCCAGCTTGCCGAAGCGCACCACCAGCAGGTCGCGCCAGCCGTCGTTGTCGTAGTCGAACCACAGCGCAAACGACGACGTGCCGGTTTCGAGGGCGTTGACGTCGGCCACGCCCATCTCGGCCGCGACGTTCTTGAACTTGAAGTTGCCGAGGTTCTTGAACAGACCGTTGGGCGCGTCCTCCTTGCTGGTGGTGACGTAAAAGTCGTCGAGTCCGTCGTTGTCGAAGTCGGCGACCGCCACCGCCGCGCCGCCGGCCGTGATCCACGGCATGATGTTCTTGAGCTTCGGATCGAAAGTCGCGCGCTCGTGGCGAAAATCGATGCCGCGGGCCGGCGTGGCGAGGTCTTCGAACCGAACCTTGCCGGGTTGTGCCGCCGCCGGTATGACGATGGCCATCCATGGAGCGAGGAGCAGCGCGAGCAACGAGCGGCGGGTTTGGTTGGTTTTCATGACTTGGGACACTTCAAGTGGGGCGCCAGGCGCGAGCCGTCCTTGGCGGAAGAAACCAGACCGGCCGCGGCTGCCAGCAGCGCCAAATCGGCGTCGGCCGCGCACAGGTAACGGCTGCGCGCCTCGGCCGCCGGAAGTCCGCCTGCCGCGGGCGCCAGCAGCCGCCGGTAGGCTGCGGCCGTTCCGGGGTCGAGCGTGCGAACCCAACCTTCGGCTTTGCCGAAGTGCGCGGCGGCGCGCCGGTAACGGTCTTGGGCCGACTTTTCCATGCCGTCGGCGGTGCCCGGCGGCACGCGCGCGGCATCGAGCGCGCGCAGGTGCGACACCGCGTTGGCAAGCGTGAGTAAGCCGGCTGCCTCCGCGCTCACGTCGATATCGGTAGTGAAGACCCGCGTCTGCGCGAAGGGTGCGCCCGGCAGGAACACCGCACCTAGCGGAAAGCTGCCGATCGCATTGAACGTGCCGTCGAGCTTGCCGTCGCCGTCGTCGTCGCCGAGCAGGCCGGGCACGATGTCACCGCTCGCCAGACTGCCGGCACGGTCCACGCCGGCCGGCTCCTTGCCTTGGGTCTGGGTCGACAGCGGCAGCAGCCGCGGGCTGGTCGAGAAAGTGAAGTCGTCGAACTTGATCACGCCCTCGGCGAAGCCGGGGTCGATGCCGATGTCGTCCTGGATCGTCCAGTTCCAGAAGCGGTCGAGATAGAAGTGCACGTCGCCGCGGTTCGGGCCGCCGGCCAGCGCGGCCAGAAAGAGCTTGAGCTTGCCGTTCATCAACAGCACATGACCGACGTCGATGCTTTCGTTGACCGGCGTGCCGTCGGAAAATAGGGCGGTAGGCGTCTTGCCGACGGCCGCCTCGCCGGGCAGATTCGGCTCGGCGGGGCCGTTGTTGAATTGCGGAATCGTGCCGGTCAGCGGCCGCGCCAGGCGCAGCTCCCGCAGCGCGCCCGGAACCAGTCTCTGGTCGGGCAGCGGCCCCGGCCCATAGAGATTCCCGCCCGTCAGAACAATCATGCGTGGCGCGGCGGAGACGCCGCGCAGCCGCTCCAGATCGGTATTGATCGGCTTGTCCGAATCGCGTTCGACGCGCACGGCTTGGTGCTGCGTCGCATCGGGCAGCGCCAGTCGCTGCGCGAAGGGCGCGAAGTACGGGTAGGCCTGTCGGCCTTCGGCCCAGGCCGCGCGTGCCTCGGCCGGCCGGTCCAGAAGCGCCAGCGCATCGCCGAGCGCCAGATAAGACCAGCCGACGCCATCCTCGTCCGGGCGCGACGCGAGCAGCGGCTGCCCAGCCTTGACCGTGCGGGCCAGATCGATCTGCGCTTGCTTGGCCTTGCCGAACCAGTCGGGCCAGTACAGGTTGTTCAGACCGCGGATGTACAGCGCCATCCAGTCGTCCGGATGCCGGGTCAGGATCTCGTCGATCACCCGGACCGAGGCCGTCGACAGGTAACCTTTCCGCAGCAGGTTATGGCCTGGCATCTGGTCCACATGCGCGAGACTCAGGTTGTAGAGCACGGCATCGGAGCGCTGCCGTTTGGCCAGGGCGTCCAGCAGGCGCTGGCCGGCCTCGGCGCGGCCTTGCGCCTTGAGTTGCAGGCGGACGCGGTTGAGCAAGACGATGTCGTCGAGCGCGGCGGCATCCAAGCCGGCGGCCACGCGCGCCGGGTCGGTGCCGGCCGCGACGGCGGCGGCGATCGACTCCGCCGCGGGCGTGGAGGAGGGCGCCGCGGTCGCCGCGCCCCCAAGCCCCGCGCCCAAGGTCAGCGCGACCATCAAGAATCGCGCGCGGGCGGCGAGCCAGGTAAGACCGGTGCGCTTAGCCAACCGCTTGCCTCCGTTCTTCGGCCGCCATCGATGCGTCGGCCGGCGGCAAGTCCTCGCCCCAGTGGGGCCCGTGGCTGCTGGCCAGCAGCGGCCGCAGCCGCGCGCGGGCCGCCGCGATCGCCGCGGCGCCGTGCGAACGGTTGACGAAACGGCCGCTGACGACGAGCGAGCGGGCGCCGATCGATTCGAGCTCGACCTCGGCCGCCAGCTGGTCGCCGGGCCGGGCCTCGCCAAGGTGATCGACCCGCAGCCAGGAGACGACCAGCGAATTCCAGGCGGAGGTCGGCGCGCCACCGAGCATGCGCAGCGCCGCGCGCTCGAACATCGTGCCGTAGTGGGAGAAGTAGATGTTCGCCACGAAGTTCGAATGGCTCAGATCGGTGTCGAAGGCCATGGTGAGCGGCGCCACTGGCTCGGTCGCGCCCGCGCCCTTGCGCCAGCGCCGCTCATCGGCGAACCGGGCCGGCGGCGCGGTGCCGCCGAGCAGCGACTGCGCGGCGCCCGGCTCGAGGCGCCGCGCCGCGAGGAAGTCGCCAAAGAAGTCCGGAAGCGGCTCGGGGCGGAAGGCGCCGGCCTCGCTCGCGCGCACCCAGGTCAGACGCTGGCGCGCGCTGGC
>JAJTHJ010000175.1 GCA_021298875.1 Burkholderiales bacterium
GACGTCTTCTTCCTGCCGGTACAGCAGGCAGCCGTACTCGAAGGCCTCGCCATGCCGCTCAAGCCACGCGGCACCGTCGCCCAGCCGAACGGGATCGAGCAGCAGCAGCCACGCGCCGTCGGGATAAGCGGCAAACCGGTTCAGGATCGCTTGCATGGGACGGGGGATTGCGTGGAGGGGGGTGCTTGACGAGTGCCGATGGTGAGGGCAACCGCCGCTTCGGGCAGGCAGGGCAGGCCTACGCCGCCGCTTCGCCCAGATACGCCGCCCGCACCTTGGAGTCGTGCAGCAAATCGGCAGCCGCGCCTTGCAGCGTGATCTGGCCGGAATCCATCACGTAGGCGCGGTGCGCGGCTTCGAGCGCGAGGCGGGCGTTTTGCTCCACCAGCAGGATCGGAATCTTGCGCGCGGACACGTCGCGCACGACTTCGAAGATCTTCTCCACCATGATCGGCGACAGGCCCATCGACGGCTCGTCCATCAGCAGCAGCTTGGGTCGGCTCATCAGCGCGCGCGCCATCGCCAGCATCTGCTGCTCGCCGCCGGACAGCGTGCCGGCCAGTTGCCTGGCCCGCTCCTTGAGGCGCGGGAAGGAGGCGAACTGCTGCTCCAGATCGGCGTCGATCTGCGCGCGGTCGTCGCGTGAGAAGGCGCCCATTTGCAGGTTCTCGGTCACCGTCATCCGCGCGAAGACGCCGCGGCCCTCCGGCACCATCGCCAGGCCCGCTTGCAGCAGCTGGTAGGAGGCCATGCCGCGCGTGCTCTGGCCCATGTATTCGATCTCGCCCGCCCAGGCCTGCGTGCCGGTGATCGCCTTGAGCGTGGTGGTCTTGCCGGCGCCGTTGGCACCGATGAGCGTGACCAGCTCGCCGGCGCGGATTTCGAGATCCACGCCCTTGACCGCCTGGATGCCGCCGTAGGCAACCTTCAGCCCGGCGACGCGCAACACCACCGTGCTCAAGCCGCCTCCCGCGTGGCCACGGCCTTGTGCCCGCCGCCGAGATAGGCCTCGATCACGGCCGCATTGCTCTGCACCTCGGCCGGGCCGCCCACCGCGATCACCTTGCCGTAGTCGAGCACGGTCACGCGGTGGCACAGGCCCATGACCAGCTTCACGTCGTGCTCGATCAGCAGGATGGTCACGCCGTCGCGGTTGATGTGTTCGAGCAGGCCGCGCAGGGCGACTTTTTCGGTGGCGTTCATGCCGGCGGCCGGCTCGTCCAGCGCCAGCAGCTTGGGTTCTGTGGCCAGCGCCCGGGCGATCTCCAGCCGGCGCTGGTCGCCGTAGGCCAGCGTGCGCGCCTGGAAGTCCGCATAGCGTGTCAGGCCCACGTACTCCAGCAGTTCGAGCGAGCGGCTGCGGATCGCCGCCTCTTCGCGCCGGGTGGCCGGGGTGCGGAACACCGCGCCCCAGGCGGTGGCGCGGGTGCGCACGTGGCGGCCGACCATCACGTTTTCGAGCGCGGTCATCTCCGGGAAGAGGCGGATGTTCTGGAAGGTGCGGGCGATGCCCGCCGCCGCGACCTTGTGCGGCTCGCTCGGCGAGTAGGGTTTGCCGTCGAGTTCGAAGCTGCCCGAATCCGGCGTGTAGAGCCCGGTTATGACGTTGAAGAAGGTCGTCTTGCCGGCGCCGTTGGGGCCGATCAGCCCGTAGATCTGGCCGCGCTCGATGCGGATGCCGACATCGGCCAGCGCTTGCAGGCCGCCGAAGCGCTTGTTGACGCCACTGACGTTGAGGATCGTGCCGGCCATTGCTCAGCCCTGCACTTTGGGTTCGGCCAGGCGCCCGCGCTCGGGCGCCGGCCACAGGCCCTTGGGCCGGTACAGCATGATCACCACCATCGCCAAGCCGTAGAGCAGCATGCGCAGCACCTCGGCGTCGATCAGCACCTTGCCGAACAACTGCTCTTGCAGCGGCACCGCGGTGTGGCGCAGCACCTCGGGGAACATCGCCAGCAAGATGGCGCCGACGATCACGCCGGGGATGTGGCCCAGGCCGCCCAGCACCACCATCGCCAGCACGATGATCGACTCCATCAGCGAGAACGACTCCGGCGAGACGAAGCCCTGGAAGGCCGAGAACATCGTTCCGGCCACACCGCCGAACGTTGCCCCCAGCGCAAAGGCCAGCAGCTTGACGTTGCGGGTGTTGATGCCCATTGCCTTGGCGGCGACGTCATCCTCGCGAATCGCCATCCAGGCGCGGCCGAGCCGCGAGTTCTGCAGGTTGATGCAGACGATCACCGTCAGCACGGCGAGGAACAGGAACAGGTAGTAGTACAGGTACACCGACGGGAGCTTGACGAAGCCCAGGTCGAGCGGGCGCGCCAGGCTGTGACCGGCGATGGCGACCGGGTCGATCAGCGTGATGCCCTGCGGGCCGTTGGTGAGGTTCAGCGGCGCGTTCAGGTTGTTCAGAAAGATGCGGATGATCTCGCCGAAGCCGAGCGTGACGATGGCCAGATAGTCGCCCCGCAGCTTGAGCACCGGCGCGCCAAGGATGACGCCGAACAGCGCCGCCAGCGCCGCGCCGAGCGGGATGACCAGCCAGATCGGATTGTGGAAGCCGTTGGGAAACATCGCCGCCAGTGCCGCGAAGTTGTCGGTCAGATGCGGCGAGGCGAGCAGCGCGTACATGTAGGCGCCGACGGCATAAAAAGCGATGTAGCCCAGATCGAGCAGACCGGCAAAGCCCACCACGATGTTCAGGCCCAGCGCCAGCATCACGTACAGCGCGGCAAAAGCCAATGCGCGCACCCAGGCGTTGCCCAGCTGGCCGACCACGAACGGGGCGGCGATCAGCAGCGCCGCTAGTGCAAAGGTGGCGATCAGCGCCGCCGTCGGGTTATCGCGCCACTGCGGGAAAAAGCTCGTCATCGCGGGACTCCGGTCAGGCGCGGTCGGCCACGCGCTCGCCCAGCAGGCCGCTTGGCCGCAGGATCAGCACCGCGCACAGCACGATGAAGGCGAACACGTCCTGGTAGTGCGAACCGAGCACGCCGCCCGTTAGCTGGCCGATGTAGCCGGCGCCGAGCGACTCGATCAGCCCGAGCAGCAAGCCGCCCACCATCGCGCCGGGGATGTTGCCGATGCCGCCGAGCACCGCTGCCGTAAACGCTTTCAGCCCCGGCATGAAGCCCATATAGAAGTGCGCAACCGAGTAGGTGGCGGCGATCATCACCCCGGCGACCGCCGCCAGCGCCGCGCCGATGGCAAAGGTCACGGCGATCACGTAATTGGGGTTCACGCCCATCAGGCCGGCCACGCGCGGGTTTTCGGCGGTGGCGCGCATCGCGCGGCCGAGTTTGGTGCGGTTCACCAACAGCATCAGCCCGGCCATGATGATCGCCGAGAGCACGATGATCGCCAGTTTGCTCACCGTGACTGTGGCGCCGAGGAAGTTGATCGGCTCCGACGGCAGCAGCTGCGGCACCGAGATGTAATTGCGGCCCCAGATCATCATCGCCAGCGTTTGCAGCACGATCGACACGCCGATGGCGGTGATCAGCGGCGCCAGGCGCGGCGCGTTGCGCAGCGGGCGATAGGCCACGCGCTCGATGATGAGGCTCACCGCCACGCACACCGGGATCGCCGCCACCGTGCCAGCGAGCAGCAGCAGCCAGCCGGGCAGTTCGGGAAACTGCGCCTTGAGCACGAAGATCATCGACACCGCGGTCAGCGCGCCGACCATCAACACGTCGCCGTGGGCGAAGTTGATCAGGTTCAGGATGCCGTAGACCATCGTGTAGCCGAGCGCGATCAGCGAATACAGGCTGCCCAGCACCAAGCCGTTGATGACCTGCTGTACGAAGGTGTCCATCGATGCGGTGTCCCCCAGGTTGCCGGCAGCGCCGGCCGCTCACGCAAGCGCGCGATGCTAACAGGCAAGGGGGCAAGTTGCGGGCCAGAGGCCGGCAGGCGCGGCCTGCGCTCAGCCGTCTTGCAGCGCCATCAGCGAGGCATTGCCGCCGGCGGCGGTGGTATTCACCGTGACGCTGCGCTCGGCCACCAGTTCGTGCAGCGGGTAGCGGCCCGCGACCGGCAGCACCACGCGCAGCCGCGGGCCGTCGCGCGCGGCGAGCCGGCGCCGGAGCGCGCTCGCATTGCGCTCGGTGGCGAGCGCGCCGTCGACTTCGGTGTCACCAACGAGCGTGGTCTGCGCGGCCGCTGCCGCCGGCAGCCGCGCGTGCAGGGTCGCCGCGGCCGGGCCGTCCAGCACGGCGCGCGCACCACAGGCTAGCGCGGCGGCCAGTTGTTCGGCCAGTTCGGCCGCGTCCTCGGCCGCACACAGCAACACGCGGCGCGGTGCGAAGCGCAGCCGGTTGCACTCGCCGGTCGGCCCCGGCAGCTCGATCGTGCAGCCGGCCGGGCTCGCGTCTGCGTAGTGCCGGCACGCCGCGGCCAGCGCGGCGTCGCCCTGCGCGGCGGCCCATCGTTCGAGTTCGCCCAGCGCCGGCGGCAGCGGCGTCTCGCGCGTCGCACCGAGCGCGGCCGGCGCAACCGACGGCGTGTCGCGCCGCAGCCGGTGCAGATACAGCGGCCCGCCCGCCTTCGGGCCGGTGCCGGAGAGGCCCTCGCCCCCGAAGGGCTGTACGCCGACCACCGCACCGATCATGTTGCGGTTGACGTAGACGTTGCCCACGCGGGCGCGGGCGACGATGGCGTCGATCATCTCGTCGATGCGGCTCTGGATGCCGAGCGTCAGGCCGTAGCCGGCGGCGTCGATCGCGTCGAGCAGTTGCGGCAGCTGGTCCCGGCGGTAGCGCAGCACGTGCAACACCGGACCGAACACCTCCCCCCGCAACGCCGCCAGCGACGGGATCTCGATCACCGTCGGCGCGACGAAGCTGCCGGCCGACGCCACCGCGGGCAGCGGCACCGTGTGCGTCGGGCAGTGCGCGGCTATCGCGTCGATGTGCGCTTGCAGGCGCGCGCGGGCGTCGTCGTCGATGACCGGGCCGATGTCGGTGGCCAGTTCGCGCGGGTCGCCGATGCACAGTTCTGCCAAGGCGCCCTCGAGCATCGCCAGCATCGGCGCGGCGACTTCCTCCTGTCCGCACAACACGCGCAGCGCCGAGCAGCGCTGGCCGGCGCTGTCGAAGGCGGAGGCGAGCGCATCGGCCACCGCCTGTTCGGGCAGCGCGGAGGAGTCCACGATCATCGCGTTGAGACCCCCGGTCTCGGCCACCAGCGGGATCGGCGCGCCACTCTCGCGCGCGGCCAGGCTGCGGTCGATGGCCTGGGCAACCTCGGTGGAGCCGGTGAAGAGCACGCCCGCCACGCGCGCGTCGGCAACCAGGGCAGCGCCGACGCGGCCGTCGCCGGGGAGCAGGTGCAGCGCGTCCGCCGGCACGCCGGCCGCGTGCAGCAGGCCGACGGCATGGGCGGCGATCAACGGCGTCTGCTCCGCCGGCTTGGCGAGCACGGTGTTGCCCGCCGCCAGCGCCGCCGCCACCTGGCGGACGAAGATCGCCAGCGGGAAATTCCATGGCGAGATCGCGGCGACCACGCCAAGCGGCGCGCCCACGGCATCGAACGCGGGCGCGCGGACTTGCGCGGCGTAGTAGCGCAGGAAGTCCACCGCCTCGCGCACCTCGCCCAGTGCGTTGGCGAGCGTCTTGCCGGCTTCGGCGACGGCGAGCCACATCAGCTCGGCGCGGTGTCGCTCGAGCAGCTCAGCGGCGCGGTCGAGGGCGGCGGCGCGCTGCGCGGCCGGCGTGGCCGCCCAGGTCGCGGCGAACGCGCTTGCCGCGGCGGCAGCCCGCTCGATCGCCCCGGCATCGGCTTGCACGACCGTGCCGACTCGCTGGGCGCGGTTGGCCGGATTGGTCACCGATGCACCGACCAGGTCGCCGCGGTCTTCGCCGGGGCGATAGCCGGCAGGCGCGGCGTGCCACGCCTTCGCTGGGGCTGCCGCGAACGCCGCATCCAGCGCGGCGAGGGTCGCCTCGTCGTTCAAGTCCAGTCCGGCCGAGTTGCGCCGCTCGGCTCCAAACAAATCGGCGGGCAGCGCGATGCGCGGATGCGGCTCACCGCCGTCGGCTGCGGCGCGCTCGACCGGGTCTTGCAGCAGCGCGTCGATCGCCACGGCGGGATCGACCAACTGGTGCACGAAAGAGGAGTTCGCGCCGTTCTCCAGCAGCCGCCGCACCAGATAGGCGAGGAGCGTTTCGTGGCTGCCCACCGGTGCGTAGATGCGGCAGCGCGCGCCGCCGGCGACGATGCGGTCGTACAACGGCTCGCCCATGCCGTGCAGACACTGGTACTCCCAGTCGCGGTGGCCGGCCTCGGCCGCCAGTTGCGCGACCGACGCCGCGGTCAGCGCGTTGTGCGTGGCAAATTGCGGATACAGCGCATCGGGCGCGGCCAGCATCTTGCGCGCGCAGGCGAGATACGCGACATCGCTGTGCCGTTTGCGCGTGTAGACGGGGTAATCGGCCTGGCCTTCGACCTGGGCCCGCTTGATCTCGCTGTCCCAGTACGCGCCCTTGACCAGCCGCACCTGCAAGCGGCGACCGGCGGCGCGGGCGCAGGCGATCAACTCGTCCAGCACGAATGGCGCGCGCTTGCCGTAGGCCTGCACCGCGGCGCCCAGGCCGTCCCAGCCGGCGAGCATGGTGTCGTGCGCAAGGGCTTCGATCAACTCCAGCGACAGCGCCAGCCGCTCGCTTTCTTCGGCGTCGATGGTGAAGCCGATGCCAAGGCGCCTGGCGCGCAGCGCCAGCGTGCGCACGCGCGGCAGCAGTTCGTCGAGCACACGGTGGCGCTGCGCGCGGCAGCGCTGCGCGCGGCAGTAGCGCGGATGCAGAGCGGAGAGCTTGACCGACACCCCGGGCCCGTCGCGCGGCCCGTTGCCGCCGGCGACAGCACCGATGGCGTCGATCGCCGCCGCGTAGGCATCGGCGTAGCGCTGCGCGTCGGCGGCGGAGAGAGCCGCTTCGCCCAGCATGTCGAAAGAGAACGTGTAGCCGCGCTCGGCGCGGCTGCGTGCGCGGTCGAGCGCCTCGGCGATGGTCCGGCCGAGCACGAACTGCTGGCCCAGCAGCTTCATCGCCGCGTCCATACCGGCCAGCACCAGCGGCTCGCCACCGCGTGCGATGAGCTTGGTGAGCGCCGCGCCGAGCGCGCCCTCGCTGTGGGTTGCGACGAGCTTGCCGGTGAGCATCAGCCCCCACGCCGCCGCGTTGACGAACAGCGACGGTGAGCCCGCCGCCTGCGCGCGCCAGTCGCCGCGGCCGATCTTGTCCATCAAGAGCATGAGCCCGTCGAGCACCGCCTCGGGGCGCGGCGGACAACCGGGGATGTACACGTCGACGGGGATGACCTTGTCGATCCC
>JAJTHJ010000184.1 GCA_021298875.1 Burkholderiales bacterium
GCGCGCACCAACTCGACGCTGTTCCAAGCATGGCTTGCGCATGTGCGCACCGCCCTCGAAGACGTGGTCGACATCGATACGGTCGAACGCCCGGAGGACAAGCACCGATACCTCGTCGTGAAGTACCGCAATGGCGCGGAGGTGCCGTCCTGGCTGCTCTCCGATGGCACCCTGCGCCTGCTTGCCTTGACCCTGCCGGCCTATCTGCGCGATATGGACGGCGTTTACTTGATCGAAGAGCCGGAGAACGGCATCCACCCGCGCGCGATCGAAACGGTCATTCAGTCGCTGTCTTCCCTTTACTCCGGCCAAGTGCTTCTCGCCACGCATAGTCCCATCGCGTTGAATATTGTCGATCCGGCACACATCCTCTGCTTTGCCAAGAACAAGGACGGTGCCACGGACATCGTCGCCGGAGACCGGCACCCAGCCTTGCGCGAGTGGAAGCGCGGCGCACCCGATCTGGGCACCCTGTTCGCGGCCGGTGTGTTGAGTTGACGGCAATGCGAGATTTGTTCGTCCTCGCCGCCGACAACAACATCAAGTTTCTGGTTGCCGCGGCGTTGTGCCGCTGCGCAGCGCTCCGAATCCGGCCGATCGACTTCGAGATCGGCACTCACCCACAGCGCGATCCCGGCATGCGCACCAATGGCGTCGACCTCGTGCGCCCGCAGCGGCGACGTTTCGCCCATGCGCTATTGATATTCGACAAGGAAGGCTGCGGCGATGACGCGGCCAGCACCGAGGCACTCGAGTCGGCGCTCGACCGTCAGCTCGCCGATGTGTGGGGCACGCAGGCCAAGGCCATCGCGATCGAGCCCGAGTCCGACATCTGGATTTGGGGTGCCGATACGGCCATCGCGCAGGCCTTGGGATGGGAGGAGCCGGTGGCGATTCGAGCCTGGCTTGCGACCGCAGGATTCGCGTTCGCTCCCAACGGCAAGCCGCATCGACCGAAGGAAGCAGCCGAAGCGCTCGTCAGGCAGATCGGTCTTCCGCGATCGTCGGCCACCTACGGCAGGATTGCCGAGCGCATCAGTCTGAGGCGCTGTACCGACCCGTCGTTCGGACGCTTGGTGGCGGCTCTCAGACGGTGGTTCGCGGCTCCCTGAGCGATGGGCCAGGGCGCAGCCTCCGGGTCAAGCAAAGTCCGACCGCGGCCACCCGCGGCGCGCTTGGTGGCGGAGCTGCGCCCCGGCGCCCTGTCCGCCAGCGCCGCGCTGCAAACCGCGTACTACGCGCGCGAGCACAGCTTTGACCTGCACTTCGAGGCCGGGCGGCTGGCGGACATGGCGGAGTTTCTGGCCCGCTACGACCCGCAGCGCGACGGCGTGTGGCTCATCGTGCAGGGCGACGCGGTGCTGGGCACGCTGGTGATCGACGCCGGCGGCGGCACACCGGGCTGGGCGCAGTTGCGCTGGTTCATCCTGGCCGATGCGCTGCGTGGCCAGGGCTGGGGGCGGCGGCTGATGCAGGAGGCGATGGCGTTTTGCCGGCCGCGGTTTGCGGGCGTGTACCTGACGACCTTTGCCGGGCTGGATCCCGCGCGGCATCTCTACGAGGCCTTCGGCTTTCGGCTGACGCAGGAGCAGCGCGGCACGACCTGGGGGCCGGAGTTGGTCGAGCAGCGGTTCGAGTGGAGGCGGTGAGGATCGTGCTTGCCGCGTGGTACTTCGTCGGTAGCGGTCTTCCCTCACCCCAACCCCTACCCATGAACCTCACCACGTTGGGGCATCCACGCCCCCACCCCAACCCTCCCCCGCAGGCGGGGGAGGGAGTTACCCCCTCCCCTGCGAAGCGGGGGGCGGAAGCGGGGTTTCGCGAAGCGCAGCTTCGCGCCGCTGGAGCGGCGAGGCCTTGCAAGGCCGAGACTGGACGGGCTGGGGTGGGGGCCTGGTTCATGGGCCGAAGTCAGGATGAAACGGCATCCATCGGTCTCTCCCGGAGGGAGAGGGGCTTCGGACTGGTGTCATGAGTGTCTTCGGCCTGCAACCCGCACAACTGGCCGCCTTCGCCTTCGCGGTGGCGCTGCTGGCGCTGACACCGGGGCCGGTGTGGGTGTATCTGATCTCGCGCACGCTGGCGCAGGGGCGGCGGGCAGGGTACTTCTCGCTGATCGGGGTGATGGCCGGGGTGCTGGTGCACCTGTTTCTCGCCGCCGTCGGCCTGTCGGCGCTGCTGCTGGCGGTGCCGGCGGCGTTCGACGCGATCAAGTTCGCCGGCGCGGCCTACTTGTTGTGGCTCGCCGTCTCCACCGTGCGCGGCGCGGGCGGGCTGTCGTTCACGCCGCAACCGCTGGCCGCGGTGCCGGACCGCGTGTTATTCCGCCAGGGGATGACGGCGTCGCTGCTCAACCCCAAGGTGGCGATTTTCTATCTGGCGCTGTTCCCGCAGTTCGTAGCACCCGCGCGCGGCAGCGTGCTGGCGCAGAGTCTCGTGCTCGGCACGATTCATGTTTCCGTGAGCACGCTGATCGACGGTGCACTGGTCACCGTGGCGGGCTGGCTGGCGGTCTGGTTTGCGCGTTACCCCGCGTGGCTGCGGGTGCAGCGGTGGTTCCTCGGGATCGCCTTCGGCATACTCGCTGTGTGGCTGGCGTTGGCCAGCGCGCCCTCGCCTTGAACCTCATGTCCGCCGACCGCCCCGCCGCCATCGCCCGCGCCATTGTCGAAGGCTTCGACCGTCACTATCGTCTCTTCCGCTACGTGGCGCAGCAGGCCAAGGGCCGGTTCGAGAACGGCGACTGGCAGGGCATGCGCGAGTTCGCGCGCGAGCGGATCGACTTTTACGACACCCGCGTGCGCGAGGCGGTGGCGCGCATCGAGGGCGAGTTCGCACTCGCCGCGATGGGGGCGGACGCCCGCGAGGCGCTGTGGCCCGAGGTGAAGGCCGCTTACGTCTCGCTGCTGGCCGAGCACCGCCAGCCGGAGTGCGCGGAGACGTTCTTCAACTCGGTTTCGACCAAGCTGCTGCATCGCGAGTACTTCAACAACGCCTTCATTTTCGTGCGGCCGGGCGTGGCGACCGAGTACATGGATTCCGAGCCGCCGTCCTACCGTTGCTACTACCCGACCACCGAAGGCCTGCGCGCCACGCTGCGGCGCATCCTGCTGGACTTTGGTCTGGCCTGCGGCTGGGAGGACTTCGAGCGCGACTGCCGCCGGCTGCTGCGCGCGGTGCTGGAGGCGCATCGCGCCGGCGAGGCGTTTCACCGCCCCTGGCATGCCGAGTCCGACTGCCAAGTGCAGGTGTTGTCCACGCTCTTCTTCCGCAACAAGGCGGCCTACGTGGTGGCGCGGCTGATCAACGGCACGCGCTTGACTCCCATCGCGGTGCCGATCCAGCGCAACGCGCGCGGGCGGCTGTATCTGGACACGGCGCTGTTCACCACCGATCTGCTGGCGACCCTCTTCTCGTTCACGCGCGCGTACTTTTTGGTGGACATGGAGGCCCCCAGCGCCTACATCGACTTCCTGCGCGCGCTGCTGCCGCACAAGCCGGCCTCGGAGCTGTACACGATGGTCGGGCTGCAAAAGCAGGGCAAGACGCTTTTTTACCGCGACTTCCTGCATCACCTGCGCCATTCGCACGACCAGTTCGCGATCGCGCCCGGCATCAAGGGGCTGGTGATGACGGTGTTCACGCTGCCGTCGTACCCGTACGTGTTCAAGGTCATCAAGGACGTGATCCCGCACCCCAAGGAGACCGACCGCGAGCAAATCATGGCCAAGTACCAACTGGTCAAGATGCACGACCGCGTCGGCCGGATGGCCGACACCTGGGAGTACTCGCAAGTGGCACTGCCGCGGGCGCGCTGCGCGCCGGAACTGCTGCGCGAGCTGCGCGACCTGTGCCCGAGCCAGCTGGAGATTACCGACGACACGGTGGTGATCGACCACGTGTACATCGAGCGGCGGATGACGCCGCTGAACATCTATCTCACGCACGCCACCGACGCCGAGCTGGAGCATGCGGTGCGCGAGTACGGGCAGGCGATCAAGGATCTCGCCGCGGCCAACATCTTCCCCGGCGACATGCTGTACAAGAACTTCGGTGTCACGCGCCTGAACCGCGTGGTCTTCTACGACTACGACGAGATCGAGTACATGACCGACTGCAACTTCCGCTACATGCCGCAGCCGGGCAGCGCCGACGAGGACTGGGACAGCGAGATGACGTCGTTTGTGGACAAGCGCGACATGTTTCCCGAGCAGTGGCGGCCGTTTTTGACCGGCGACCCGCGCATCCGCGCCGCGCTGCTGAAGCACCACGCCGATCTCTTCGACCCCGACTTCTGGCGCAGCCGCAAGGAGCGCATTCAGCGCGGGATACTGGAAGACGTGTACCCGTATCCGCCGGAGCGGCGGTTCACGATCCGGTATGCCGAAAATGAGGGCGCTTCGCGCCGTAAATTCCCTCCCCCGTTTACGGGGGAGGGCTAGGGTGGGGGCGGTGCGCTGACACCCATGCGTGGAGGGCAGAAGCGTCCGCAAGCGCGCCGCCTACGAAGTGCAATGACGGACGCGGAGCAGAAGCTCTGGCACGCATTGCGACACAAACAACTGCACGGCCATCGCTTCCGCCGCCAACATCCCGTCGGCCCGTATATCGCCGACTTCGCCTGCATCGAGGCGAGGCTCATCATCGAAGTCGATGGCGGACAGCACAACGACCCGGACATCGACACGCAGCGCGATGAGTTCTTGACTTCGCACGGCTGGTGCGTGCTGCGTTTCTGGAACAATCAAGTCCTCGTAGAGTTGGACGGAGTGCTTGAGGTCATTACCGACGCGCTGCGCCCAGCGCCCCCACCCTAACCCTCCCCCGCAGGCGGGGGAGGGAAACTAGAGAAGGAGCACCCACCATGTCCGACCCCATCGTCATCGTCTCCGCCGCCCGCACACCCATTGGCGGCCTGCTCGGCGACTTCGCTTCATTGCAGGCCTGGCAACTGGGCGCCACCGCGATCAAGGCCGCAGTCGAGCGCGCCGGAGTCAAAGGCGAGGCCATCGACGAAGTGTTGATGGGCTGCTGTCTGATGGCCGGCCAGGGTCAGGCCCCGGCGCGACAGGCGGCGCTTGCCGCCGGGCTGCCGCAGTCGGCCGGCGCGGTCACGCTCTCAAAGATGTGCGGCTCGGGCATGCGCACGATGATGTTCGCGCACGACATGCTGGTGGCCGGCAGCGCCAAGGTCGTGGTTGCCGGCGGCATGGAGAGCATGACCAACGCGCCGCACCTGCTGGTCAACGCGCGCAAGGGCTACCGCTACGGCGCGGTCACGGCTTACGACCACATGGCGCTCGACGGGCTGGAAGACGCCTACGAACGCGGCAAGGCCATGGGCGTCCTCGCCGAGCAATGCGTGGCCAAGTACGCGTTCACGCGCGAGGCGCAGGACGCCTTTGCCATCGCTTCCACGCAGCGCGCGATTGCCGCCAACAACGACGGCAGCTTTGCCTGGGAGATGGCGCCGGTCAAGATCGCCGGCAAGGGTGGCGAGGGCAGCATCGACAAAGACGAGCAGCCGTTCAAAGCCAAGCTCGACAAGATCCCGGGGCTGAAGCCCGCGTTCAAAAAGGACGGCACCATCACCGCCGCCAACGCGAGTTCGATCTCCGATGGCGCTGCAGCTCTGGTGCTGATGCGCGAGTCCACCGCGACTCAACTGGGCTGCACGCCGATTGCGCGCATCCGCGCGCACAGCGTGCACGCGCAGGCGCCGGAGTGGTTCACCACCGCGCCGGTCGGCGCGATCGACAAGGTGCTCGCTCAGACCGGCTGGAAGGCGGCGGACGTGGACTTGTGGGAAGTCAACGAAGCCTTCGCCGCGGTCACAATGGCGGCGATGGCCGAGCACAAGCTGCCGCACGACAAGGTGAACATCCACGGCGGCGCTTGTGCCTTGGGCCACCCGATCGGCGCCTCCGGCGCGCGCATCGTGGTCACGCTGTTGGGCGCGCTGCGCAAGACCGGCGGCAAAAAGGGGATCGCGGCACTGTGCATCGGCGGCGGCGAGGCCACGGCGCTGGCGCTGGAGATGGTGTAGACCATGCCCACCGTTCTGATCCTCGGCGCCTCGCGCGGCATCGGCCTGGAGTTCGTCCGCCAGTACGCGGCCGACGGCTGGCGCGTGCACGCCACCGCGCGCGGGGACGCGGACTTGCAGGCGCTGCGCGCACTGGGGGCGCAGACACATCGGCTGGAGGCGACCGCCGCCGCCGACTGGCCGGCGCTGGCCGCCGCGCTCGCCGGCGAGCGGCTCGATCTGGCGATCTACAACGCCGGCGTCTTCGGCTCGCGCAGCGGCAGCGCCGAGCCGCCGAGCCGCGAAGAGTTCGACGCGGTGATGCAATCCAACGTCTTCGGCGCGATGCACGCGCTGGCCGCGCTGGCGCCGCAGATTGAGGCGAGCGGCGGCACGCTGGCGTTCGTCACCAGCCAGATGGGCAGCATCGCCGACGCGGCCAGCAGTTACGGCTGGGTCTACCGCGCGAGCAAGGCGGCGCTGAACATGGCCGTCCATTCGGCGGCGCGCGAGCGGCGCTGCACGCTGCTGTTGCTGCACCCCGGCTGGGTGCGCACCGACATGGGCGGCGCCAATGCCACGCTCGACGTCGCCACCAGCGTCGCCGGCCTGCGGCGGGTGATCGCCGGCGCGACCACCGCCGACAACGGCAAGTTCTTCAACTTCACCGGTAAGGAGCTGCCGTGGTGAGCGGCGCGCGACGGTTGATCTCCTCCGGCTCCTCGTTCGAGGCGCTCGCCGGCTACAGCCGCGCGGTGGACGACGGCGAGTACGTGCACGTGGCCGGCACCACCGGCTTCGACTACGCGGCGATGACCATCGCCGACGACCCGGTCGCGCAATGCCACCAGTGCTTCGCCAACGTCGCCGCCGCGCTGGCGCAGGCCGGGTGCACGCTCGACGACGTGGTGCGGGTGCGCTACTACCTGATCGACGCGAGTCTTTTCGCTGCGCTGGCGCCGCTCTTCGGGCAATACTTTGCCCGCGTGCGGCCGGCGGCGACAGCCATCGTCTGCGGTCTGGTCGACGCGCGCATGAAGCTCGAGATCGAAGTCACCGCGCGCCGCCCTGCCGCCTGATTCCAGTGCAATTGCCCGCCGCTTTGGTACCCGTCGTCGCCGCCGGTGTGTTCGGCGTGTGCGGCTTGCTGGCCGCCGCAGCGCTCGGTTTTCTTCTCGGCGACTTCGGCGCCGAGGCGGGCGTGCCGCGCTGGCTGATGATCGCCGTGCCCGGGTTGTTTGCCATGCTCTTCGCGCTGGTCGTCTATCAGGGCGCCGCGACGCGGGTGACGACGATGGGCCAGTCGCTGTCGCGGGCGTTGTTGGTGGCGTTGCTGACCTGGTTGGCGTTCTCCGCCCTGGCGACCGTGGTGTGGTGCTTGCCTGAGAACTACGCCGCCTGCCTGTCCAACAGTCTCGTCGTCTCCGGCATCCTGGGCGGCGGCCCGCTGCTGATCGGGGCGCTGGCCGCAGGCTTTATCGTCGGCACCCTGATCCTGCGCGAGCGCCAGTAGCGCGCCGTTCCCTGTCCATGCTGCTCACCGAAGAACACCGCCTGCTGCGCGACACCCTGCGCGAGTTTGCCGCCACCCGGCTGGCGCCGCACGCCGCCGCGTGGGACCGCGACCACAGCTTCCCGCGCGAGCCGCTGCGCGAACTCGCCGCGCTCGGCCGCTTCGGCATCGCGGTGCCGGAGCAATGGGGCGGCGCCGGCATGGACTACATGGCGGTCGCGGTGGCGCTGGAAGAAATCGCCGCCGGCGACGGCGGCACCTCGACCGTCGCCAGCGTCAACAATTCGCCGGTGTGCGCGATCCTGCTGCGCCATAGCTCGGAGGCGCAGAAGGAACAGTGGTTAAAGCCGC
>JAJTHJ010000229.1 GCA_021298875.1 Burkholderiales bacterium
GGCAGCGCGACAGCGCGACGACGGCGGTAACTTGGCGGCGGCGCGGCGGTGGGGGCAGCCGCGCAAAGCGCAGTGGCGCGCGCAGATCGCCGACTCGCGCTCCATCCGCACCACCGCGATCGCGCAGCGCGTGAACTACTACACCACGGTCGCCGGCGGCCGTGCGGCGGTGGAGGGCATGAAGCACCTGGCGCAGCTGCGGGTGTACGACCTGCAAGGGCTGCACCGCACGCTTGCCGCTTGAGCGGCAGGCGCTGCCTGCGCTCGGCTGCGAATCAGCCCGCCGCCGGCTGCATCCGCGTCAGAGGCGCTTCCTTGATCGGCAGGTTGACGAACGCGGCGGCCAGCGCCAGCGCAATGTCGGCGTACCACATCCAGTCGTAGCTGCCCGTTTGCACGAGCGCGATGCCGCCCAGCCAGGCGCCGAAGAAGCCGCCGATCTGGTGCGACAGCAGCGTCAGGCCAAACAGCGTCGCCAGATACCGTGTGCCGAAGAGCTTGGCCACCAGCCCCGCGGTCGGCGGCACCGTGGAGAGCCAGGTGAAGCCGAGCGCCGCCGCAAAGGCGTAGAAGACGATCGGCTCCTTCGGCGCCAGCAGATAGAGCGCGATAGCCGCCGCGCGCGTGAAGTAGACCCAGAACAGCAGCCACTTCATCCGGTAGACGTTGCCGAGTAAGCCGGCCGTCAGGCTGCCGGCGATGTTGGCCAGGCCGATGATCGCCAGCGACGTGGCCGCCACGTTCGCCGACAACCCGCACAGCACGACTTCGCCCGGCAGGTGCGTGACCAGAAAGGCGATGTGGAAGCCGCAGGTGAAAAAACCCGCGTGCAGGCACCAGTAGCTCTTGTCGCGCAGGGCGATGCGTAACTGCTCGCCCATGCCGACGGTGGGCGCCGCACGCGCCACACCGGCTGCCGCGGCGGGCGAGGCGGGTCGCCGCCGCAGCGGCCAGGCCAGCGGCAGCGTGGCCAGTGCCGCGGCGGCCAGCGCGTAGAGCGCGCTCACCCAGCCGAAGGCGGCGATGATGCCCTGCACGAGCGGCGCGAAGACGAACTGGCCGAAGCTGCCGCCGGCGTTGATGAAGCCGGAGGCAAACGCGCGCTTTTCTACCGGCAGCCGCTGCGCGGTGGCGCCGATCAGGATCGAGAAGCTGCCCGCCCCCGCACCCGCCGCCGCCAGCAGGCCGAGAGTGACAATCAAGGCAAACTGGCTCTGCGCAAACGGCGTTGCGGCAAAGCCCGCGGCGAGCATCAGGCTACCTACGACCAGCACGCGGCCGGGGCCGTAGCGGTCGGCCACCGCGCCGAAGATCGGCTGCACCGCCCCCCAGACGAACTGCCCGATGGCCAGCGCGAAGCTGATCGCGACGATGCCGAGCCCGGTGCTGCTGTTGATTGGAGAGACGAATAGCCCCAGCGACTGCCGCGCGCCCATCGTGATCGCCAGCGTCAGCGCGGCGACGATCATCAGCGGCCAGGGGTTGAAGCGGATTTCGGCGTGGGCGGAAGCGGTCATCTCATAAGCTCAGCAGCGCCGCCACAAGGCCGCGGCGCAGTGTGTCTTGGGGATCATCGCGGTTGCAGCGTCTGCTGATCGGCGGTCTTGCGCTCTTCGATGCTGTCGATCACCGCATCGATGTCGTGCAGCGCCAGGCGGCTGACACCTTCCTTGGGCGCTACCAGCTTCTGCGGCTCGCCGATCGCATCCGGCACGCCCGGGATCTTGTTCAGCGACGACAGAATCTCTGCCTTGTCCGCGCCGTCGATCCGGTAGGCGTCGACGAACTTCCTGGCCGTCTCCCGATCCAGCGGCTTGGTCTGGTCGAAACGCACCATCGTGTTCTTGTGCAGGCCGGAGGAGTTCTGCGTGCTGGCCTTGATGCCGGTCACCAGAGCCGCCGGCTCAGGGCCTGAAGCTCTTGTGCCGCGCACCGGCCGGGCGCTGCGGCGCCGGTTGCATCGGCGTGGTCTCGGTCATCCCCAGGACCCGCAGCCGGCGGATCAACTCCTTGCGGTCACGGTCTTGCGGCGTGCCGGGGGCCCACTTGTCGTGGCGGTTGACCAAATCCTCCAGCACGTTCCATCGACCCAGCCTCGGATCGGCCCCCGCATCCAGCAGCAGCAGCGCCTTGTCGTATTGCGTCGAGTTGATTGCGATGATCAACGGCGTCTTCTGCACGCTGTCGGCCAGATTCACGTTCACCTTGCCGGTCGCAATCAACTGCCTCAGCCGCCGGTCGTCGGCCTCCAGCACCGCGTCTTTCAGCAGCGTCGTCCCCTCACCTTCGAATCCGCCGTTCACATCCAGCCCCTCCTCCAACATGATCGTGAACATGTCCGGGCGGGTAAACCTGTGCTGAGCATAGATCGCGGGCTCCGCAAGATTGGAGATATCCGACGTCGGCCAGAACGGATCGGCCCCGGCCCGCATCAACACCCGCACCGAGTCCGGCCTGACGTTGGCCACCGCCAGCAGCAGCAACCCGACGTTGTGCCGGCCCGTCGTGTTGGCCGCCGCCGGGTTCTTCTTCAACGCCTCGCCCAGCGCCCGCGCGTCGTCGCGCAGCACCAGCCGCGCCAGCTCCAGCATCGCCGCATCGTCCGGGTACACGGTCTTGGGGTCCTTCAGGTTCACGGGATCCATGGGTTTGCCCTTTGCGAGGATTGGTAGAAGCAGCAGCGCCGTCAGAACTCGACGACGCTGCAAGCGCGGCCAGTTCATCGCGGCCGCAAGGTCTGCTGGTCGGCGGTCTTGCGCTCTTCGATGCTGTCGATCACCGCATCGATATCGTGCAGCGCCAAGCGGCTCACGCCCTCTTTCGGCGCTTCCAGCTTGTGCGGCTGGCCGATCGCATCCGGCACGCCCGGGATCTTGTTCAGCGACGACAGGATCTCCGCCTTGTCCGCGCCGTCGATCCGATAGGCATCGACGAACTTCCTGGCCGCCTCCCGATCCAGCGGCTTGGTCTGGTCGAAGCGCACCGTCGTGTTCTTGTGCAGGCCGGAGGAGTTCTGCGTGGTGGCCTTGATCCCGGTCACGACCGCTGCCGCCGAAGCAAGACCACCGCCCATCGAATGGCCGGTGAACTCGGTACTGGCGCCAGACTTCGCCATTGTTTGCGCCAAGTTCATCGCCGCGTTGTAGCTCTTGGTCTCCCGGCCCAGCCCGTGCGGAATGTTGACCTGCGTCCAGTCCTCCCTGACCGACGTGCCGCGAAACGCCGTGATGTACTGCGGCGGAATCGGCCCGACCTCCGGATCGACCTTGTAAATCTGGGCTCGGAAACTGAAATCTTTGGGAGCCAAATCTCGGGGCTCCACACCGAGCTTTGCGAGCTCCCCCTCCGACGGAATCAGATACCCGGTGGGCGGCGCCGGCGGCGGCTGCTTGGTGGGGTCATACTGGTCGTAGACATGCTTGCTCAGCCGCGCCCGCTCCACCCCCACCATGTCGCGCTCCAGCCGCTCGGCGGCCTGCTGCTTGGCCGGATCGGCACTGGCCTTGCACTGCGCGATCAGCCCCTCGCGCTCCTTGCGCCGCCGCACCTTCTCCTTCTTCACGTCGCTGCCGCAATGCACGATGGCCGCGTCCTTCAACTCCCCGTCCAGGTACGGGTCGGCCGAGGTGTACTTCTTGTCGCCCTTCAACGCGTAGTCGTAACCCGCCTTGACCGCGCCGCCCACCGCCGCCCCCGGCCCCACCACCGGGATCATCGACACCCCTTGCAGCGCCGCCGCACTGGCCAGATCGTTGTCCAGCACCTTCTGCATGCCGTCGGCCACGGCGCCGGCACCCTGCTTGGCCAGCTCCGCCGCCTTGTTCAGCACCCCCACCGCCGTCTGCTTGGCCGTGTCCGTCGCCTTCGCCACGGCCGCCGCCAGCTTGCCGCCCAGTTCCTCGAACATGGCCCCTATGCTCCTTTCAACGCGGCCAGCAGCGCCGTGCGCACCGACCACAGCGCTTCGATTTTTTGGGTCTCTCCGGCCTGCTCGTCGGCCAGGATCGCGGCCATCGCCGGTATCTTCTGGATGCAGTCCAAACCCAGTTCCCAATAGATGTGGCACAGCGCGAGACAGGCGCCAATGGAGACGATGCCGTATCTTGCCGCATCGCTGGCGGCGGCCCACAGCGCGGCGCGCTGCGCCGGCGTCAGGTCTGCCGGCTCGCCTTCCACCGCTTCGATGCGCTCTTCGAGATTGCGGAAGAAGGTGGCCCGCGCCAGCCGGTCGACCTGCTCCTGGGTAAAGACGAACATGGCCTCTGTCCTCAGCGAATGTCCAGTTCCGTGCAGCTCGGCCCGCCGGCTGCCCGCGCATACAGCTTGCCGCCCCGCCCACCCTTGCCCGGCACGAGGTAGCAGTCGATCTGCTCGTACAGGCGCTCCAGTTGCGCGGGGTCGAGGTTCTCGATCAGGTGGGGCAGCACCCGCGGGTCGTAGTAGCGGAAGAAGGCCGGCTGGCCCGCCGGCAGGTAGACGATGTTGAACTTGCGA
>JAJTHJ010000172.1 GCA_021298875.1 Burkholderiales bacterium
AGGACGCCCGCGCGCATCTGCGCGTCTGGGTGTACGACGACAAGCCGGCCGCCCGGCCCGACGCGCTGCCGGAGCTCAAAGGGGGCACGCTGCCGCTGGCGCTGAAGTCCGACGACCGTGCCGAGGACTGGGCGCCGATCGTGCGCAAGGCCGCCGATGCGCTGCGCCGCGGCGCCGTCACCACCGATCCCAATGAGGCCAAGAGCGACGCCGCGCCGACTGATGCGCAGGGCACGCCGGGCGTGCTGCCGCCGTATCCGTCGCACATCCATCCGCGCGACATGAATCCGGACCGCAGCACCGCGACCATCGCGACCAACGAGTTCCGGATGGTGGTGGACACGGCCGCCGTGCACGGCAGCAATCTGCTGAACCTCACCACGATCCACATGGGAATGAACATCGGCTACTCGTGGAAGGTTTATCCGCTGCCCGAGGAGCTGAAGCCGCTGCAGGCTGCCGCCGCGCAGGACGGCCCGGCCAAGCTGCTGGACAAGAGCAACGAGTTCGTCCGCACCAAGAGCAGTCAGCTCGGCGCGCCGAAGCAGACCTTCGATCCCGATTACGACTGGGACCAGTCGGTGAAGATGAGCGCGCTGGGTGTGGGCGAGTATCTGCTGTACAGCAAGGCGACGATTGCCTACCCGTCGGACTGGAACCTGCGGCGCCAGCCCAGTGTGGCCGGCCTGCCGTTCATGGTGCTGACGGCCGAGACGCTGGCCGCGCAGTCGGCCAACGCCGACAGCGATGCGCTGGCCAAGCTCAAGGCGCAGCTCGCCGCCGAAACGGACGAAAAGAAAAAGCAGTCGCTCCAGGCGCAGATCGACGATCTGGAAACGCGCGAAAGCGGCGATCTGCTGACGCTCACCCGCAAGGACAAGGCCGAAACCCAGAAGCTCGTCAAGAAGGCCGGGGAGCTGAAGAAGTTCATCGTCGACGATCGCCAGCGCAAGCTCAAGTTTTCCGGCAGCCAGGACTACGACCCCTTCATGTTCCGGCTGAAGGCCTTCGACAAGGACCTGTACACGCTCTACCTGCTGGTGCGGCAGGTCTACGACTTTCGCTACGACGACCTGACCGCGATCGACGAATACAGCAAGCTCATCCAGCAGCAGTACGACGACTTGCAGAAACTGGAAAAGCGCACCGTGCGGTTGACCGACAACCCGCAGTTGCGCACCGATCTGCCCGAGTACCGCTCGGTGGCGGGCCTGGTCAAGGAGGACGACGGCAATCTGGTGCCGCTGATCCTGGTGGTCGGCCACCACAAGGACAGCGACCTGGCCCGCAATAAGCACAAGATGCTGTTGGTGGACGTGACCTTCGACGCGCCGACGAAGGGCGACATGACCTACGCCGGCGACGAGCGCTCGACCGAGGAAGAAGCGGTCAAAAGCGTCTTCACCGAGTTCGGCGAGGACAACAAGTACGGCGACGGCAAGGTGGTCTACCGGGTGCCGAAGAAGGGCTACAAGGGCCAGGTCGATTCGACCAAGACCTTCACCGAGTACCTGGGCTACGCGCTGGCGGTGCTCGGCATCGTGCTGCTGGTGGCGGGCGCGATCCTCTCGGCCGGCGCGCTCGCGCCGGGCTCGGCCGCAGCGGTGGGTGCCATCGTCACCGCGCTCGGCATCTCGGCCGGGGTGGCCGGTGCGGTGCTGGCGGCCCGCAACATTTCCAAGCGGCGCGAGAAAGGCACCTTCGAGCTGGATGCCGAGTTCGCACTCGACGTGATCGCGATCATCGGAGCGGCGGTGCAGGTGGCGGGCACGGTGGGCAAGATCGCCACCTTGAGCCGCGGCATTGGCGCCGCTCAGAGGCTGCTGCAGGTGCAGCGGCTGGAAAAGCTGCTGGTGGTCTACGGCGCGGTGGAACTGGGCGGCAATGCGGTCCTGGTGGGCCTGAAGGTCCACGGGGACGTGGCCGCGGTCAAGGCGCTGCACCTGCCGCCCGAGCAGGAAGCCGAGATGATGCAGCAGATCGCGATGGAGGCCGTGCAGCAGGGCGCGATGCTGGCGTTTGCCGGTTTCAGTCACGTGAAGGACGTGGCCGAGCACGTGCAGATGCGGGTGGAGAAGAGCCGCTACAAGTCGTTCATGGAGCGCGGCTGGGTCGACGAGCACGGCAAGCCCACCGAGTTGGCGCCGCCCGCGCTGCGCGAGCACGCCAACGCACCCGGCAAGCCGCCGGGCAAGGCCGCGCAGGGCGAGCAGGCCTGGAAGGAAACCGTGGTGCTGGGTCTGGCCGCCAAGCCCACCGAAGACCAGCAGCACAAGCTCACCGTCACCGAAAACGGCCGCATCATCCGCTGCTCGGAGTTCTGCACGGATCTGCGCCTCAAATACGGCAAGATGCTGGGCGAGGATCCGTCGTTGAACAGCGAGATGACGGCGCTAGAGACCCGCGCCAAGGAAGCTGCCGCCGCCGGCGACAAGGGCGCGGCCGAAAAGGTCGCGGCCGACGCGGCCGTGTTCGAAGGCAAGCTCAAGCAGGCCGACGATCTGCGCACGCACCTGTTCGGCATGACCGACGAGGAGATCGACGCCGCGCTGGATTCGATCGAGTCCGGCAAGGTGACCGGCGGCGAAAAATCCGGCCACAAGATCGACGACGTGCGCATTCCCAAGCGGCAGCGCCGGCAGATCGACGTCACCGACCTGATGACCGAGGCCGAGCAGAAGGCGCTTGGCAAGGGCGGCTTCAAGGCGGCATTGCAGCGGATCGGCAAGGTGATGGGCAGGAAGATCTCGGATATCGATGTGCTGAAAAAGCACTGGGACGCAGCCCGCGCCGAACAGCTCAAGGGCAAACAGCCGACCGACTACAGCCGCGATGAAGTGCTCGCGATGTACGCGAAAGCGCGCAGCAAGTTCTGGGAGAACGTGCGCAAGGACCCCGCCGCAGTCGAGTTCCTGAAAAACCACGGCTTCGAGTTCGAGGGCGACTCCGGTGCCGCGCTGGCCATCCTGGGGCCGCAGGGCCAGGCCGGCACCGAGCGCGGCCACATCACCAGCCAAGAGCGGCGGATCAGCCTCGACCACATCGACGAGAAAGCCCAGGGTGAGAACTGGAAGCGTGCGCTGGACGCCGACAACCTCGAGCTGATGTTTCAGAACGCCAACTCGTGGAAGGAGATCGTGCAGGTGAAGTTCGACATGCGCAACACCGCGCAGTAAACCGCGCCCCCATAGGTTGAGTCCTCAGCCGTTGCGGGCCGATATCTTGTGGCCTATTGGGGTATGCCGTTTGCTGCCGAGACGCCCCAGTCCGGTGTTTTCCCTCAAAAAAGCGCGCCGCAGGACGGCAACGCCGGCGCATTTTCCCTCTGAAAACGCTTGCGCCCGCCTCTGAAACGCTTACTATCTGCGCCACGCAACGAGAGCGTTTTCCCTCTGACAATCGCCGAAAGCGCTGTCGCTGTGGACCTCAACCCTAAGTCAGGAGAGACTGGATGGCTACCAAGAAAGCTGCAAAGAAAGTCGTGAAGAAAGCCCCGGCCAAGAAGGCCGCCCCGAAGAAGGCCGCGGCCAAGAAAGCCGCGCCGAAGAAAGCCGCCAAGAAGGTCGCGCGCAAGCCGAACGCGGCGTTCATGAAGCCGCTGACCCCGCAAGGCCCGCTGGTCGCCATCATCGGCGCGATGCCGATGCCGCGCACCGAAGTCACCAGCAAGATCTGGGCGTACATCAAGAAGAACAAACTGCAAGACGCCGTGAACAAGCGGATGATCAACGCCGACGACAAGCTCAAGCAGTTGTTCGGCAAGGCCAAGGCCGACATGTTCGAGCTGACCAAGTACGTCAGCAAGCACCTGAAGTAGGCGGACGCGCCGTCTCGGCGCCGATCGCAAAAAGGCCCGCCGGCCCGCGCCGCGCGGGCCTTTTTCTTGCGCCTCGCCGCCGCTTGCCGGATAACGCAGGCGAGTGCGCCGGATTGAAGATCAGTAATCGCGCCCGCGCGCCAGCACCACCGCCGCCCAGCGCAGCACGGCATACGCGAGCGCGTCGCGTGCGCGCTGCCACCACGGGCGGTGCGCATAGGCGGCGCGGTCGAGCGCGGTGCTGCGGGTGGCGAGCGCGCGCTCCAGCTCGGCGTGCAGTTGCGCGGCGAAGCCGGCATCGTGGATCGCCACGTTCGCCTCGCGCGCCAGCAGCAGCGAGTACGGGTCGATGTTGCTCGAACCGACCGTTGCCCAACGGCCATCGATCACCGCCACCTTGGCGTGCAGGAAGCTCGCCGTGTACTCGTGGATCTCGATGCCGGCGGCGAGCAGGTCGCCGTACAGCGCCTGCTGGCCGTAGTGCTGGATCGCGTACTCGGCCCGCCCTTGCAGCAGCAGCCGCACGCGCACGCCGCGCGCCGCCGCCTCGCGCAGCACGCGGCGAAAGCGGCGGCCGGGAATGAAGTAGGCGTTGGCGAGCAGCACCTCCTCGCGCGCGCCGGCAATGGTCGCGACGTACGCCGTCTCGATGCTGCGCCGGTGGCGCAGGTTGTCGCGCAACAGCAGCGCGACCGGCACGCCGTCGGCAAAGGCGGGCTGCGCGCGCTGCATGCGCAAGCGGGGCGGCGGCCCCGGCGGCTTGCGGCCCTGCGCCAGCGCCAGCGTCCACAGCAAACGCTGCGCCGCCAGCGCCACCGCCGCCACCACCGGCCCGCGCAGCGCGACGGCGAAGTCGTAGCGCGGCGCGCGGCGGCCGCTGCCGCTGGTGGGCACCTCGGTGTAGTCGTCGAGGATGTTGATGCCGCCGACGAAGGCGAGCGCATCGTCCACCACCACGATCTTGCGGTGCAGCCGGCGCAGCAGCTTGCGCTCGAGCCGCCACCAGCGCTCGGGGCGAAAGATGTGCACCGCGATGCCGCGCGGCGGCAGTTCGCGCGCCAGTTGCCGCGCGTGCTCGTCGCCGCCAAAACCGTCGATGACGAGGGTGACGCGCACACCTCGGCTGGCCGCGGCCTCCAGCGCGTCGAGCACGCGGCGGCCGATGCGGTCGTCGGCAAAGATGTAGGTCTCCAGCCAGATCGAACGCGCAGCCGCCTCGATGGCCGCCAGCAGCGCGGGAAAGTAGTCGTCGCCGCCGACCAGCAGTTGCACGCGGTTGCCGGCGTACAGCGCCGGCTGCGCCGCCCGCTGCAGGCGGCGCGTCTCCGGGGATGCGGCGGCGGTCGTCAACGCAGCTTCAACTCTGCGATCAGCGGCACGTGATCCGAGCGGCGTGCCCAGGCGATTCCTTTCGGCACTTCGGCGCGCAGCACCTCGAAGCCGCGCACGTAGATGCGGTCGAGCGTCAGCCACGGCGCGAAGGCCGGAAAAGTGCGCGCCGGCCGTGCCCGGCCCGCGCTGTCGCGCCAGGGCAGCACGCGGTCGAGCAGCGTCGGGCGTGGCGCGGCCAGGGCCGCGGCGGCGTCGACCAGCGCCAGCTCGTCGCCCAGCAGCCGGTCCACCCGCCGCTGCCAGTCGTTGAAATCGCCGGCGACGATCAGCGGTGCCCGCGCCGGGATCTCGCGCCGCACGAAGTCGATCAGGAACTGCGCCTGCCGCACGCGGCTCCTCTTGATCAGCCCCAGGTGCAGGCAGATCAGATGCACCTCGCGCGCGCCGCTGCCCAGCCGCGCCACCGCGTGCAGCAGGCCGCGGCTCTCCAGTGCGTGGTCGGAGATGTCGTGGTTGGCGTGGGCGTGGATCGCGTGGCGCGACAGGATGGCGTTGCCGTGGTGGCCGTGCGGGTACGCGGCGTTCATCCCGTAGGCGTGGTGGTGGTAGCGGTCGGTGGCGAGGAAGGCGAGCTGGTTGGTGCGCGGGAACTGCGTGTGCCGCAGCAGGCGGTCGTTGCGGTCCTGCACCTCTTGCAGAAAGACGAGGTCGGCATCGATCGTGTGCAGCGCCCCGCGCACGTCGTGGATGCGCGGCCGGCCACGGATGCCGGTCACCCCCTTGTGGATGTTGTAGGTGGCGACGCGCAGTTTCATAAGTGATCGGTTGAGTGCCGGGGCAATAGTAGGAAGTTCCGGGCGCGGTGCAAAATGCCGCCGTCGATGGAGGTCGCCGAAATGAAGTGGCTTGGACTGGCTATGGCGTGGGTGTTGGCGGGTTGTGCGGCTTCGGCGCCGCCGGCTCCGGTGGGCGAGACGATCCGCCCGCGCTGCGGCGAACTGCCGATCGTCTTCACCGCAACGGGCGACACCGCGCGGCTTGCCATCGGCGAGCGCAGCTACACGATGCGGCTGACGCCGGCCGCGTCCGGCGCGCGCTTCGTGGCCAACGAAGACCCGACCACCGTGTTCTGGAACAAGGGCGACGGCGGCCTGCTCGAATGGCACGGTCAACGGCTGCCCGCCTGCCGCACGGAGGCCGCGCCGTTCCGCGCCGGCGGCAACGAACCCAGTTGGTCGCTGCGCTTCGAGGACGGGCGCATGCGCTTCGACACACTGGATGAGAGCTGGCGCTTCGACCTGCCGCTGCCCACGCCCGCCGTGCTGCCGGGCGAGCGCCGCTACACCGTCACCGCCGGCCGGCAGACCGCGACGGTCGAAGTCGCCGACCGCCTCTGCCGCGACAACATGAGCGGCATGCCGCATCCGCAGAGCGTGACGGTGACGATCGGCGAGCGCCGCTACGCCGGCTGCGGTGGCGCGCCGGCCGACCTGCTGCGTGGCCGCGACTGGCGCATCGTGCGAGTGGATGGCCGCGACCTGGCGGCCGATGCAGGCGCCACGCTCGCGTTCGGTGCCGATGGCCGCGCCGGCGGCGAGACGGGCTGCAACCGCTTCTTTGCCACCTGGCGCCTGACCGGCGAGTCGCTCGCGTTCGTCGGCCTGGGCAGCACGCGCAAGGCCTGCGCCGCGCCGCTGATGGAACAAGAGCAGCGCCTGCTCGCCGCGCTCGACCGCGTGCGCGCGTTCGACTTCGGCCCGGACGGCAGCCTCAGGCTGCTTGACGGCAAGGGCGTGGCGGTCGAGGCGCAGGCGCCGGGCGCGCAGTAGGTTTGCGCTGGAGCGTCGATGACCGCGCCGGTGTCCGACCTCAAGCGACGCGCGCGGATTGCTCTCGGCATCGCCGTCGTTGCGCTCGTGTTCCTCGGCGAGAGCGTCGTCGCGCACCGGGTCGCGCCGCATCCAGCCTCGCCCTGGGTGTGGATGGCGCTGGGCGCGGCGGGCAGCGGCGCGCTGGCCTATGCGCTCGGGTGCGCACTGCGGCTGCGGCGCGCGGGTCAGGGTGGGGCGGGTTCGAAGTAACGGTCGAGCAGATCGGCGTCGTCGAAGTGGCGGCGGCCGACGAAGGCGGTGGCGTGCCGGCCCCATTGCCGCATCTGCCCGGCGCTGGCAATGCCCATGGGCCAGAAGAAGTAACGCTCGGCGCGCTCGGTGCCGGCGATCAGGCCATCCGGACCGTAGGCGCTGCGGCTGCCGCCGGCGGGCAGCGGCAGCGTGCGTAGCGCGTTCTCGTCGATGAGTTCGTAGGCGACGGCTGCGCCGTCTTCGACTGGCGGCACGACGCGCACGCGCTGCAAGTAGTGCGTGCGGCTTGCCAAGTGCAGCTCGATCCGCTCGCCGGCGCGCGGCGCGGTAACGGTCTGCGGCGCGAACAGCCCTTCGTCCGGTGTTGCCGGTTGCGGGCGGGCGCGTACCCGCTCGGTCGGGAAGAACAGGTGGTAGCAGCCGCAGGGGTGGATGCTGTCGTAGACGAGCGGGGCACCCTGCCGATCGAGCGTCACGCGCCAGATCAGCCCGTCGAGTGCGCCGGCCAGCACGTCGAAGGACCCTTCGGCCGGCCGCGCCGGGAACCAGAACGTGTAAACGAGTTGCGGCAGCACCTGTCCATTGAAGCGCGTGAACGCCACGCGCACGTAGACCACGGGCTGGGCGGTGTCGGCGGCGACGCGCAGCCCGTCGCCGTCGGCGCGCCAGGCAAGTGCGCCGATGCGGTCGTCGTCGCTGGCGGTGTCGACCACGATGCGCGGGGCGTGGCGGGCGATCGCTTCGGCCCATTCGGTCGTGCTGAAGTTGGGCAAGGCAAAGGTCGCGGACGCCGGCAACCGTAGCGTCAGTTGCGGCCGCGCGGGCGGCGCGTAGGCCACCGGCGCGCCGGCCCGCGGCAAGTCGTTCAGCGGCGTGCCGAAGGTGGCGAGCGTGCGTTGCTGCCAGCCGGCGATGCCGGCGGCAAAGGCCACGCGCGTCAGCGGATACAAGCCAAGCGCGCGCTCCCAATCCGAATAGTCGTCGGGTACGACCGCGGCCGCGGCCAGCGGCGCCAGTTGCCTGTCGTCGGCCACTGCGAGCGTGGTGCGGCAGCCGTCGAAGGCGGGCGACGGCGGCAACGCGTCGCTGCCGAGGTTGGCGAGTTCCGCCACGCGCGCCTGCTGGTCGAGCTGCGCCATCAGCTCGGCCCACGGGCCGAAGGCGCGGCTGCGCTGCGCCTCGGGCGCGAGCGCCGCGGTAAAGCGATCGACGCGCAGGTAAGGAAAACCCGCCACGCGCGGTGCCGACGCGTCGCGCACGCCGGCGGCGTCGATCTTTGCATCGGCCGTGCGAAACAGCCGCGCGCAGTCGCCGACGCTGTCGGTGCGTTGCAGGTGCTCGGCCATCGGCGAGGCCGCGTAGGGATCGACGCTGGCGCAGCCGGCGAGTAGCGCCAGTACCAGCAGCGGCGCGGCGTGCCGCAGGCGATCAACGATCACGCATGCGCCCAGCGCGAATGTCTGGGCAGGCTCGCCTGCAGGAAGACCATCTGATCGGCGAGGATGCGCCGGTTGCTCAAGATGAAGCCTTCGTTGCGGCACACCGCGTAGGGCACGTACAGCAGCGGCATGCGCGCTTCTTCCGGCGTGCGGTTGCCCTTGCGCGTGTTGCACGAGCGGCAGGCGGTGACCACGTTGGTCCACAGCGAGCGGCCGCCGCGCGATACCGGCAGGATGTGCTCCACGGTCAGTTCGCTCTCGGCGAACTGGCCGCCGCAGTAGCCGCAGATGTGGCGGTCGCGCAGAAAGAGCCGGTACTTGGTGAGGCCGACGTGCGCATGGCTGGTCGGGATGCGATGCCGGCCGCGGATCATCACGATCGAGCTGGCGATGAATTCCGAGCGTGCGCCGGTGGCGTCCTGCACGCCGCCCAGCATGCCGAAGAGATTTTCGCCGAGATCGGTGACGACTTTGCCAGAGGCGTAGTAGCGCGCCGCGCGTGCCAGGATGGCCCAGCGCACCGGCTGACCGTGGCTGTCGATGATCAGAATTCTTGGCGCAGGATCGGATGCGGAAGGCATGGCGCGTAGTGTGCCATGCGGCGCGCCGGCGCGCAGGCCGTGCCCGATTCGGCGCCGCCTCGCGCAGGCGGGCGATTGACCGTGCCGCGGGGACGGCGCAGCATGGCTATGCATGTCAGCCGAGCGGATCGCGCCTATCCGACTGCGCGAGGCTGCCGGAAAGACAGATGCCATGGCCAGCACGGAGCCCGCGGGTCTAGCCCGCTTCGATCTGAAGAAGGCGCTTGACCTGATTGCGGCCGTGGCCGCGCTGCTGGCGCCGGCGGCGATCTTCTACGCGGTGGGCTACATCGTCATCCAGACCTACGTCGTGGCGGTGCGGGTCAATGCGACGTTTTGGTTCACCGAGCATTTCTACCGCGAAGCCGGCGCCAGCTTGCTTCTGGCGGCGATCGGCGCCGCTGTTTTGCTGCCGCACGTGCTGGTACCGTTGGCAGCGGCGCTGCTGCTGCTCTTCCCCGCGGCCGCCGGGCCGGGCTGGCGCGAGCGGGTGTGGGCGCGCTTGGACGGGGCGGGGATCCGGCTGTCGCCGCCGCTGCGCAGACGTCTCTTCATGACGATCCTGCTGCTGGCGGTAGCCGCGGTGTGGCTGTTGTTCGCCGCGGCGCAGCCGACCGGGCTGCCGGCGTCCCGCCAAGCGTGGGCGGCGGCACGGCTGCTTTTCACCGATCAGTGGATCTTCCCCGCCTGGTTCATCGCCAACCTGGATGTCGCCAAGTCGCTGCGCTATCCGACCGCGGTGCTGTTTGCGCTGGCCCTGCCGGTGCTTGGGACTCTGGCGGCGCTCGCCGCGTGCGCGGTGCGCGACTGCGTGCGCGCCCGCGAGGCGCCGCCGGCGACCCTGCGCGCGCCGCGGCCGCTGGCGGCGCTGCTCTGGCTCGTCGCTACCCTGGTGTTCGGCAGCTACGTCGCCATCGGCTACGGCGCGTTCTTTTTCGATGTGGGCGCGGTGCCGCTGGTCGATGCCGAGAAGTGCCGGCCCGTGGCTCAGGCGGGCGGTGGCAAGGCTGGCAGTGGGCAAGGCCAGGACAGTGCGACCGACACTCGCGACGCGATCATCGACTGCTACCTGTTGGCGCGCTTCGACGAGCGCTACATCCTGTTCGGTTGGCAGGCCGGGCCGGCGGGCGCGGGTTCGGCGCCGATTTACGTCAAGCAGGTGCGCGATCTGGAGCCGTTCAGTCTGGCGATCAACCCCGGGTTGCCGCTGCGCTCGCTGCGCGACGCCTACGACCGCATGGGGGGCGTTGCCGCGCCGGCCGCTGCGGACAAGGAGGGCAAATGATCTTCGGCGATGGTTTGGGATGGACGAGGGTGCTGCTGTTGGCTGCGGGCGCGGCGGCGCTGCCCGCGGGCGCGCAGACCGTGCGCTTGTATGCCGGCGACCGTGCGGAGATCGTAGCCACGGCCGCGGCGGCGCCGACGGTGCTGCGACTGGGCCAGCCCTGGACCGCACCGGTACCGGCGCTGGAGTTGGCGCCGGCCGCGCTGGGGCAGCCGCTCAACCGCATCTGCTGCACCACGCCCAATTGCGCGTCCGAGCGCAACGTGGTCGTCGGCGCGCCGCGCTCGGAGGTGATCGGTCGCTACGGCGCGGCCTGGCTGCCGACGAGCAGCGCCACGCGGCTGGCCTACCCCGGCATCCAGTTCGACTTCGACGGCGGCCAGCGCGTGCAGCGCATCTGCGTCGTGCCGCGCTGAGGCGGTGGTGCAGGCGCGCGCAGAGTGCGGCGCCCGCCCGCCGCACCCGCGCCGGCCGCTCGCGGCTATAGTCGCGCATCTTTGGCCGCCTGTTGCGGGTGGCCGCACCCGCCCCTCCGATGCTCGCGTTCATCGTCCGCCGCCTGCTGCAAGCCGTGCTCGTGATGCTGGCGGTGGCGTTTATCGCCTTCCTGCTCTTTCAGTACGTGGGCGACCCGGTCTCGCAGATGCTCGGGCAGGACGCCACGCCCGAAGACCGCATGCGGCTGCGCTCCGAACTCGGGCTCGATCAGCCGTTCTTCGTGCAGTTCGCGCACTTCGTGGCCAACGCGGTGCAGGGCGACTTCGGCCTCAGCCTGCGTCAGGGCCGGGCGGTGTCCACGCTGATTGCCGAGCGGCTGCCGGCCACGCTGGAGCTGGCCGTAGCCGCGGCCTTCATCGCCATCGCCGTGGGTATTCCGGCCGGGGTGTACACGGCGCTGCGGCGCAATTCCTGGCTGTCGCAACTGTTGCTCGCCGGCTCGCTGATCGGCGTGTCGCTGCCGACTTTTCTGATCGGCATTTTGCTGATCCTCGTCTTTGCCGTGCAGTTGGGCTGGCTGCCCTCGTACGGGCGCGGCGAGGTGGTGCAGATCGGCTGGTGGAGCACGGGGCTGCTGACGGCGGCCGGCTGGAAGCACCTGATCCTGCCGGCGATCACCTTGTCGCTGTTTCAGCTGACGCTGATCCTGCGCCTGGTGCGCGCCGAGATGCTCGAAGTGCTGCGCACCGACTACATCAAGTTCGCGCGTGCGCGCGGGCTGACCGACCGTGCCGTGCATTTTGGCCACGCGCTGAAGAACACCCTGGTGCCGGTGATCACCATCACCGGCTTGCAACTGGGCGGGATCATCGCTTTTGCCATCGTCACCGAGACCGTGTTCCAGTGGCCGGGCATGGGGCTGCTCTTCATCCAGAGCGTGCAGTTTGCCGACATCCCGGTGATGGCCGCGTACCTGTGCCTGATCGCCCTGATCTTCGTGGCGATCAATCTGGCGGTCGATCTGCTGTACTTCGCCGTCGACCCGCGGCTGCGCATCGAGCGCAGCGCCGCGGCGCACTGATCGCGATGGACGGTGGCGCGACGATGGACGGCAGCCTGGGCAGCGCGCTCGCCTTCGTGCAGGACCGGCACGAGGCGTTTACGCGCCTGCGGCGCGACTTGCACGCGCACCCGGAACTGGGCTTCGAGGAGCACCGCACGGCGGCGCTGGTGGCCGAGCGGCTGCACGGCTGGGGCATCGAAGTGCATACGGGCGTGGGCCGCACCGGCGTGGTTGGCGTGGTTCATGGGCGCGGCGAGGGGCCGCGCGCGGTGGGCCTGCGCGCGGACATGGATGCGCTGCCGCTTACCGAGGACAACGACTTCGCCCATCGCTCCACCCGCACCGGCCTGATGCACGGTTGCGGCCACGACGGGCACACGACGATGTTGCTCGCCGCCGCCGAGTATCTGGCTGCGCAGCGCGATTTCGACGGCCGCGTGGTACTGATCTTCCAGCCGGCCGAAGAAGGCCGCGGCGGGGCGAAGGCGATGATCGAGGATGGCCTCTTTGCCCGCTTTCCGGTCGATGAGGTCTACGCGCTGCACAACTGGCCCGGCCTGCCGGCGGGGCAGATCGGGCTCAACCCCGGACCGATGATGGCGGCGGCCGACCGGGTGGAGATCACCATCACCGGCCGCGGCGGGCACGGCGCGCACCCGCATCTGGCCGTCGATCCGGTGCTGATCGCCGCGCACATCGTGATCGCCGCGCAGAGCATCGTCGCCCGCAACGTGCCGCCGCTGGAGTCGGCGGTGGTGTCGCTGTGCGCAATGCAGGCGGGCGACCTCGGCGCGATGAGCGTGGTGCCGGCGCAGGCGCGGCTGGTCGGCACCGTGCGCACTTTCCAGCGCCACGTGCAGGATTTGATCGAAGAGCGACTGGCCGCGCTGGTGCGCGACACCGCGCGCGCTTTTGGCGGCAGCGCCGACGTGCGCTACACGCGCAGCTACCCGGCCACCATCAACCTCCGCCCGCAGTACGAGCACGCGCTGGCGGTCGCCCGCGCGCTGGTCGGCGACGAGCGCGTCGTGGCCGAACTGCCGCCCAGCATGGGCTCGGAGGACTTCTCCTTCATGCTGCACGAGCGCCCCGGCTGCTACGTGCGGCTGGGGCAGGGCGGCGCCGACGGCGGCTGCTGGCTGCACAACAGCCGTTACGATTTCAACGACGCGGTGATCCCGCTCGGTGCGGCTTATCTGGCCGCGCTGGCGCAACGCCGCCTGCCGCGCCATCCCGCGCCGTAGTCCTGCACATTGACCCCACCCGGAGACCCGCAATGAGCCGATCCACCCCCCTGCGCCGCGCCGTGCTGGCGCTCGCCGCCGCGGCCGCCCTGGCGATCGGCGCGCCCGTGGCCGCCAAGACCTTCAAGTTCGCCAATCAGGGCGATGCGCTGTCGATGGACCCGCACTCGCTCAACGAGTCGCTGCAACTGAACTTCACCTTCAACATCTACGAAGGGCTGGTCGGGCGCGGGCAAAAGCTCGAAGTGGTGCCGGCGCTGGCCACCGACTGGAAGCAGACCGCGCCGACCGTCTGGCGCTTCAACCTGCGCCGCGGCGTGAAGTTCCACGACGGCACGCCGTTTACCGCCGAGGACGTGATCTTCTCCTTCAACCGCGCCCGCGGCGACGGCTCGGATGTGAAGACCTACGTCGGCGCGATCAAGGAAATCCGCAAGATCGACGACCACACCATCGACATCGTCACCAACGAGCCGTTCCCGATCCTGCCCGACGTGATCACCAACTGGGCGATCATGAGCAAGGCTTGGTGCGAGGCCAACCGCGCCACCCAGCCGGTGGACAAGCGCAAGGGGGTGGAGAACACCGCCTCGTTCAAGGCCAACGGCACGGGGCCGTTCCGCCTGCGCGCGCGCGAACCGGGCATCCGCACGACGCTCGTGCGCAACGCCGATTACTGGGACCGCTCGATCCCCACCAACGTCGAAGAAGTGATCTTTACCCCGATCGGCAGCGCCTCGACGCGGGTGGCCGCGCTGCTGTCCGGCGAGATCGACATGATGGAGCCGGTGCCGGTGCAGGACGTGGCGCGCCTCGCCGCCGACGGCAAGCTCAAGGTGATGCAGGGGCCGGAGCTGCGCACCATCTTCCTCGGCATGGACCAGTCGCGCAACGAGCTGCTGTTCTCCAGCGTCAAGGGCAAGAACCCGTTCAAGGACAAGCGGGTGCGGCAGGCGTTTTATCAGGCCATCGACATCAACGCGATCCAGAAGGCGGTGATGCGTGGCGCCTCCACGCCGACGGCGCTGATGATCGCGCCGGGCATCAAGGGCTTCCCGGCGGATCTGAACACGCGCCTGACCTACGACGTCGAGGCGGCGAAGAAGCTGCTGGCCGAGGCCGGCTACGCGCAGGGCTTCGAGGTCGGCATGAACTGCCCGAACGACCGCTACGTCAACGATGAGGACATCTGCCGCGCGGTGGCGGCGATGCTGGCCCGCGTCGGCATCAAGGTCAACTTGATGGCCGAAAGCAAGGCCACCTACTTCCCGAAGATCCTGTCGCGCAACACCTCGTTCTACCTGCTCGGCTGGACGCCCGGCAGCTACGACTCGCACAACCCGCTCTTTGCGCTGATGGCCACCCCCGGCGCCGGCGGCCAGGGGCAGTTCAACCTCGGCTCCTACAGCAATGCGCGCGTCGATGAACTGACCAAGGCCATCGCTACCGAGACCGACCAGACCAAGCGCAACGCCATGATCCGCGAGGCGATGAAACTGCACCAGGACGACATCGGCCACCTGCCGCTGCACCAGCAGGCGCTCGCCTGGGCGATGAAGCGCAACATCGAGTTGGTGCAGTTGGCAGACAACTACATGTTCTTGAAGTGGGTGGTGGTGAAGTAAACCGCCGGCAGCGATCACCATGAACGCTCTCGCCCGCGCCTGGGACAGCGACGTCGCCTACAGCTTCCGCCAATCGCCGGTGGCGATGGGGGCGGCGCTGGTGGCGCTGGTGCTGATCGTCTGCGCCGTGTTTGCCGAATGGGTGGCGCCGCACAACCCGTTCGACCTGGCGACCATCAACCTGCTCGATGCTTCGCAGCCGCCGGCCTGGATCGAAGGCGGCAGCAGCAAGTTCCTGCTCGGCACCGACGATCAGGGCCGCGACGTGCTGTCGGCGATTCTCTTCGGCATGCGCATCTCGCTGATCATCGGCCTGGCGGCAGTGGCGCTGAGCGTGCTGCTCGGCGTGGGCCTGGGCCTGCTCGCCGGCTATGTCGGCGGCCGCCTCGATGCGCTGCTGATGCGCATTGCCGACGTGCAGTTGTCGTTCCCGGCGATCCTGATCGCGCTGCTGATCGACGGCGTGGCCCGTGCGGCGGTGCCCAAGGAAGTGCACGAGGTGATCGCCTTCCCGGTGCTGGTGGGGGCCATTGCGCTTGCCAACTGGCCGCAGTACGCGCGCACGGTGCGCGGCTCCACGCTGGTCGAGAAGAACAAGGAGTACGTGCAGGCGGCGCGGCTGATCGGTGTGTCGCCGCTGGCGATCATGCTGCGGCACGTGCTGCCCAACGCCATCGGCCCGGTGTTGGTGCTGGCCACCGTCAACGTGGCGCTGGCGATCATCACCGAGGCCACGCTGTCCTTCCTCGGCGTGGGCGTGCCGCCGACCACCCCGTCGCTGGGCACGCTGATCCGCATCGGCAACGAGTTTCTCTTCTCCGGTGAATGGTGGATCACCATCTTCCCCGGGCTGGCGCTGGTCTTGCTCGTTCTGTCGGTCAACCTGCTGGGCGACTGGCTGCGCGATGCGCTCAATCCGAAACTGCGATAGGCAGAACAGGAGGCAAGCATGCACTGGCAACAACGACTGATTCTGGCGCTTGCGACACTGGCGCTGACGGGCTGCGCGAGTTCGTTTCATGGTTCCTACATCGTCGGCGAGCGTTACTTCAAGACTTCGATCGATACCTTTCCGGTGATCATCCTGAGCATCGACGGCACCGACACCTTGCAGCGGCGCACGCTGGTCGACCCCGGCGTGCGGCAGGTCAGCGTGCAGGCGCCGCCGGTGCCCGGCGCACCTAACGAGACCGCCACCTTCACGGTCGACGTGAAGCCTTGTTTCACCTACTACATCGTTGCGGTGCGCGCGAATCCGATTGCTGCGGCCTTTACGCCGAAGGTCGATTTCGCCGAGCCGCTCGCCGGCTGCACGCCGCCGCCGGCTAAGTAACCTCATCCGCGAGCCGCCGTTGAAGCCGCCCCTGCTGCAAGTCCGCAACCTGCGCATCGAGTTCCCGACCCGGCGCGGAACGCTGGTGGCGGTGGACGAAGTGTCCTTCGACATCGCGCCAGGCGAGGTGCTCGGCGTGGTGGGCGAGTCGGGCGCTGGCAAGTCCTTGACCGGGGCGGCGATCATCGGCCTGCTCGAGCCGCCCGGGCGGATCGCCGGCGGCGAGATCAAGTTAAACGGCCTGCGCATCGACAACCTGCCCTACGAAGAAATGCGCAAGGTGCGCGGGCGCGAGATCGGCGCGATCTTCCAGGACCCGCTGACCTCGCTCAACCCGCTGTACACGGTCGGGCGGCAGTTGACCGAGACGATCGTCACCCACCTGAACATCTCGATGGCCGCCGCGCGCGAACGCGCCGTGCAACTGCTCGCCGCTACCGGCATCCCGGCGCCGGAGCGGCGCATCGATCACTACCCGCACCAGTTTTCCGGCGGCATGCGGCAGCGGGTGGTGATCGCGCTCGCGCTGGCCGCCGAGCCCAGGCTCGTCATCGCCGACGAGCCGACCACCGCGCTCGACGTATCGATCCAGGCGCAGATCATCGCCCTGCTCAAGCGCCTGTGCCGCGAGCAGGGCACGGCGGTGATGCTGGTGACGCACGACATGGGCGTGATCGCCGAGACCGCCGACCGTGTGGCCGTGATGTATGCCGGCCGCATCGCCGAGATCGGTCCGGTGGCCGACGTGATCCACCGCCCGCAGCATCCCTACACCGTCGGGCTGATGGGCTCGATCCCCACCTTCGAGCACGATGTGCCGCGGCTGGCGCAGATCGAAGGCAGCATGCCGCGGCTGACCGCCATCCCGCCCGGCTGCGCCTTCAATCCGCGCTGCACCCACGTCATCGACCGCTGCCGCCGCGAGCGGCCCGACCTGCGCCCCGCCGGCGCCGCGCAGGCGGCGTGCTGGCTGTTGGCGTCCTGACGGCCAGGACGAACCGTGACCTACGACAAACCATGAGCGCAACGGCGCAAACCCCCATGCCGGCCGACGCCGCCGCGCCGATCGTCGAAGCGACCGACCTGGCGCGCCACTTCGACGTCTCGCCGCCGTGGTTGAACCGCGTGCTCGAGCGCAAGGGCCGCGCCATCTTGCGCGCGGTCGACGGCTTGAGTTTCGACATCCGCCGCGGCGAGACGCTGGCTCTGGTCGGCGAGTCCGGTTGCGGCAAATCGACCGTCGCCCGGCTGTTGGTGGGTCTGTATGCGCCCACCGCCGGGCGGGTACGCGTGTTTGGCCGCAACCTGGCGGAGATGAATACCGCGGCCGGGCGCACGCTGCGGCAGAAGCTGCAAATGATCTTCCAGGACCCCTACGCCAGCCTCAATCCGCGCTGGCGGGTGGCCGACATCATTGCCGAGCCGCTGCGCACGCACCGGCTGCTCGCCGACGAGGCCGCCGTCCTCGCGCGCGTGGACGAACTGCTCACGCAGGTGCGCCTGTCGCCGGCCGACAAGAGCAAGTACCCGCATCAGTTCTCCGGCGGGCAGCGGCAGCGCATCTCCATCGCCCGCGCGCTCGCCACCCACCCCGAGTTTCTCGTCTGCGACGAGCCGACCTCCGCGCTCGACGTGTCGGTGCAGGCGCAGGTGCTCAACCTGATGAAGGACCTGCAGCGCGACTTGGGGCTCACCTACCTCTTCATCTCGCACAACCTGGCCGTGGTGCATCACATCGCCGACCGCGTCGGCGTGATGTACCTCGGGCGGATCGTCGAGCTGGCGCCCAAGAAGACGCTCTTTGCGATGCCGCGCCATCCGTACACGCGGATGCTGCTCGACGCCATCCCCGACCTCGAAATGACCGGACGCGCCCGCACCCCGGTGGCGGGCGAAGTGCCCAACCCGCTCAACCCGCCACCCGGCTGCACCTTCCATCCCCGCTGCCCGCACGCCAATGCGCGCTGCCGCAGCGAAGCGCCGCAAGCGATCCGCGTGCGTCACGCCGACGCCGAGACGCTGGTCGCCTGCCACGCGGTTGAGGAAGGGCGGGTCTAGGCCCGCCGCCTTATCCGCGGCGCCGTCATCACCGCGCCGCCACCGTCCCGACCAACCCGGCAATACCCAGCCCCAGCGCCGCCAGCGCGTCGCCGGCGATCAACCCGCCGCCGACGAGCGAGGTGGCGCTCATGTCCGCCGGCAAGTCGGCGTCGCGCCGGCGCCGGCGGGCGGCGAGGCTGTCCACCGCCGAGCCGATCACGCCGCCGGCGGCAAACCAGGCCGAGGTCGGCAGATTGACAAAGCCGCCAAAGGACGAGGCGTACGGCGATGGCAACAGCACCGCATCGACCATGAAGTCGGTCGCATGCCCGCTGCGGCTGCCCGCCACCCAGCGGCGGTAGTGGGCGTTGTCCTTCAGCAGCTTGCGCGCCACCGCCACGGCCAGTCCGATCGCCACGCCGAGCCAGATGGCGCTGCGCTGGTACGGCTTGTCGTCGGTCAGGCTGCGCAGCGCGCCGACGAACTTGTAGGTCATCGCCGCCGTCCACTCCGCCGGCTGCGCGTCGGCGGGCATCGTCGTCTGATCCAGCCGCAGCACCGGGTAGGCGGCCATGAACAACTGCGCCAGCAGCACGGCGAGCAGCGCCCCGGCGACGATGCCGCCGGCCTGGAAGCGGAACTGGATCGTCCGGTTGGTGCCCAGCCGCCAGCCGGTGGAGCGGTCCTGCTGCATGTCGCAGGCCACACTCGTGGACACCAGCACCACGGTAGCGACGATCATCCCCACCGCCGGCTCGCGCAGGCCGACGGCGGCAAACAGCACGACCGTCACCACGAAGGCGGAGGAGATCGGGTTCGAGTCGCTGATGCCGAGCGAAATCCCGTTGACCAGCGCAAAGACGAAGCACAGCGCCAGCGCGCCAGCGAGATACGCCGCCGGCGCGTCGAAGAAGTTCGTCCCCGCCCAGACGATGGCCACGCCCCACACGGCAATCCAGAGGGCGAGCCGGCCATGATCCACGCGCTTCCAGCTTTCCGTCGGCACGACCGCCGGCGCCGCGCCGCCGCGCAACCGCCGCCAGGCTTGCACCAGCAGCAGGCTCACGTCGAGGACGGCGGCACCGAGGATCATCCCCAGCGCGATCAGGAAGGTGATCTTGCGGAACGGGTCGGTCGGCTCGAGCCAGCCGATGGAGACGAAGTACGGCATCGCCAGCCAACTGGCGATGCCGCCCGTCAGCGCCGCCAGGCCGATGCGGGCGCCGACGATCATCCCCGCGCCGAAGGTGGAGGCCGAGAACTCCACCGCCGCCAGCGCGCCCACGCGTGCGGTGGACACGCCCGCCAGCAGCCCCGCGCCGATGCCTGAGCCCAGGGTGGCCACCGACCGCCGCAGCAGCCGCACGTCGGTCAACGCACGCAGGATGTTGGCCACCGCCAAGCCGGAGGGGAAAGTCAGTTGCATGCGGTCCACCAGCAGCGGGGTGAAGAGCATCCCCACGCCCACGCCGAACATGCCGATGCAGGTCAGGTACACGACCAGCTGCCACGCCGGCGGCAGCGGCAGCCCGAGCCAGACGAAGGCTTGCACCGCGACCGCCAGCCCGCTCATGCCGGCCACCGAGGCGGCCGTCGTCTGCATGTAGTTGGCGCCGTGCTTGCCGTCGGCGCCATAGCCCAGCGTGACGAGCGAGCCGAGAATGCCCGCCAGCGTCTGCCCGCCGACGAAGAAGCCGAGCGAGAAGTTCATGTACGCCGCCGCCACGCCGCCCAGCGGCCCGAGCAGCAGGATGCCGATGGTCGCGAGCAGCGCGTAGTAGCGCCACGAGCCGATCGGCG